>JAMDCL010000114.1:0-349 GCA_023489065.1 Deltaproteobacteria bacterium
GCAAACATATCCTTAAATCCGTTCCCTTCTTTTCCGAGGAGCTGGTCCTTCGAAACCCTCACATCTTCGAGCACGACTTCACCGGTCGGCGAGCATCGTCCTCCGAGTTTTTTGAACGGCTTCCCCGTAGAAAGTCCCTGCATGCCCCTTTCAAGGATAAACGCGCAGCCGCCCTCTGCCTTTGTCGTGCCGGGTTTTCTCGCTATCACGATAAAAAAATCCGCTATGGGTGCATTGGTTATAAACGTCTTGCGGCCGTTGATGATGTAATCTCCGCCGTCTTTTTTCCAGTTCGTGGAGATAGACAGGGCATCGGAGCCCGCATCGGGTTCTGTCAGGGCCCAGCAGC
>JAMDCL010000114.1:359-3059 GCA_023489065.1 Deltaproteobacteria bacterium
TCCCCTGATGATACCGGGAAGGTATTTTTGCTTTTGTTCCTCTGTTCCATGCCGGGCAATATTGTTTGCGAAGATCAGGTCGGATGCATTCAAAGAAAGGTTGTATCCGAACGACACCCTGCAGTTTTCCTCATAAACGACAGCCTTTGCATAGTAATCACCCATGCCTCCGTACTGTTCCGGCAGGTGGGGGCCGACATAACCGAGGCCTGCTGCATGCCTGAGTACATCCAGGGGAAACGATTCTTTTTCATCGCACTCCTCTGCCCTTGGTGCAAGCTCTTTGAGATTGAACCTGCGCACCTCGTCGCGTAACTTTATGTACTCTTCTTTTTCGGCAAATATCATACTCCGTTCCTTTGTTCGGCCCATGCGCACAAAGGGGCGTGCACCATGACGTCCCTTTGTGCTGTCACAACGAGTTCTACTTGCAGTCGCCGATACGTTTGCCTTTGAAATGGTAAACCATGTGCATGGTGTTTTTTGCATTTCCTTCGGTATCCATCGTCATGGTACCCTCATAACTCGTGCCCTGGCTGTAGGTAATCTCACCGGTGCTGGTCATAGCGTTTTTGCCGGTACACACGGTCTTCCAGGTAACACGGTTCCCCGTAATCTTATAGTCCTTGATTTTACAGTCCTTGTTTTCCTTGGATGTCTGCGGGACTGTTTTCTCGGGGTTTTCCACGTCCTGTTTCGTTATACACTGGGTTTGCGTCATGGGCTTCATGGCAAAGGGCATATGCATGCCCTTCATCTCCATGGAGGTTGTTATCTCCCATAATCCGTACTTCATGTTCGGTGAAGCAGCCGCACCTATGGTTGCGAACACCGCGACGATGACCATCGACCAAATGATTCTTTTTATATTCATACCTGTCCTCCTTTCTGTCGAGCATACATAAAAAAAGCGTTAAGAGCAATGTATACATTATCCATCCATCAAAAAAACATCCGGAAATAAGGAAGAGTTCTCTCTGGAATGAAGGAAAACAAGGACTGTAAACCTGATATTCTTCTGTGATACTCTGCGTGGACTACTTCTTTATCAGCGACAAAGACAAAATCGACTGCATTTTTAAACGACCAATCCCGTTTAGCGAAAAGAGCTTCGTTTTACGAAATGAAGGAGGGAACTCTTCCTTTAATTATATAATGAGCTGATATATATTTACCGAGCTACAGTATAACGCTTTCCTCTCTTTTCGACAAACCCCTCCTGTTGCAGCTGTGAGAGGATTTTCCCGGTCTGTTTTGGATCCAGCATCAGGGACCGTGAGATCGAGTCCGGGGCTGCCGGCCCCTGCAGAAGGGCTTTCAAAACCCTGCCCCGCAGCTGACGGTTCGAGCCCTGGAAAGGAGTTTGTTTTTGATAATGGGCGCTCTTTTGATTGATCCCGGGGAATTGCCGCTTGAGCAGAACGCCGTAATCCATCAGCGCAGAATACCATTCTCTTGGGCTGCGCCGGTCCAGTGTTTTTTCAACGAGAACGAGGATGTCCCGGTCATGAACATTTTGCCTGTCCTGAAAAAAGAAATGGATAAAGACCCTGCGGATGTTCGTTTCTATAAAAACAACAGGCTGGTTGAACGCAAAGGCGCAGATCGAGGAAGCGGTCGCCCTGCCGATGCCGGGAAGCGCCGCGAGCGCATCCTCGGATTCCGGAAGCTTACCGTCGAAATCACGCAGAACCCGGACTGCGATCTCCCTGAGCGCAACGGCACGGCGGTTGTACCCCATGCCCTGCCATACGCGCAGCACTTCCTGCAGGGAGGCATGTGCGAGCGATCTAAAATCCGGGAAAGCAGCGATGAACTCCGCATATTTCGTTGCGACCCTCTCCACCTGCGTCTGCTGGAGCATGACTTCGGACACGAGGATATGGTAGGGGTTTTTCGTCCTGCGCCATGCCAGATCCCTGCCGTGTTTTTTGTAGTGGTGAGAAATAATGTTCCGGAATTGTTTTATCCTGACCGGCGACAGGTCTTCTGGCTTCACGCCTTCAAACTATGAAAGCACGGCACGATTGTCAAGGGTGAACGGGAACCAAAACGGCCTTTACCTGTTACAACGAATCTGTTTGCTTTAACGGATTTATTTTGATATTGATAAAATAATCAACAAATTCCTTTGTCAGGAGGATGGTATGGCAGATGTATTTTTGACCGAATCGCAGATAAAACTGCGCGATCAGGCACGCGAGTACATGGCAAAAGAGGTAGCACCTCTTGCTGAGAAGATAGACCATGACGATGTGATCCCCGAAACACTGATAAAGAAGCTGCTGGGCGAGCCGCTGCGTTTGACCGCAATGTCCGTGCCCAAAGCATATAACGGTTTGGGGCTGAGCACCATGGATGTCTGCGTTGTCGCGGAACAGGTCGGCTACGCATGTCCTGCTCTGATCCCGCTCGTCGAGATTGCACAACTGTTCGTCCACGGACTTCTCTTCGGCGGCACCGAACAGCAGAAAAAAAACTACCTGACACGGCTGGCGGACGGCATGGTCGGATGTTATGCGCTCACGGACGAAGGACCGGGCTCAGATCCTGCCGGTATGAAAACCACGGCAGCAAAAACGGAAAAGGGGTATGTACTGAACGGCAGAAAGAGACTTGTTACGTTCGCAGATATATCGGAATTCTACATACTGTTCGCAAAAACGTCTCCTGAAAAGGGCGGAAAAGGCATCAGCGGTT
>JAMDCL010000009.1 GCA_023489065.1 Deltaproteobacteria bacterium
CGAGTATAAGGCACTGGCTTCGCTCGTTTCCCGGAACAGCGTCATTTATTTGAATGACGGATTCATACAATTGAAGGTCCTGAGCGTACAACCCCATAAAATTGCATGCCGTGTTATGACAGGGGGAAGCTTGTTGTCCCATAAAGGTTTGAACATCCCGCGCGTAAGATCGAATGCCTCCGCTGTCACACCCCGTGATTTGGTCATCGCCGGAAAATTCCTGGAATATGGGGCCGATATCTTCAGCGTTTCTTTTGTCGAGGATGAAAACGATATACATAAGATCAAACGGTTTGTCCGGAGCAAAGGCAAGGACCCGGTGATCATAGCAAAGATCGAACGGGGTGAGGCGGTTCGGCACATTGACCGCATACTGGATGCTGCCGACGGGATCATGGTTGCACGCGGAGACCTTGGTGTCGAGATACCCATCGAACAGGTGCCGGTTGTCCAGAAGATGCTGATACAAAAGGCCAATCGGAAGAACAAGGTCGTTATTACGGCAACCCAGATGCTGCTTTCCATGACGGAACATGTCAGGCCTACGCGGGCAGAGGTGACAGACGTTGCAAACGCCATACTCGACGGTACGGATGCGGTCATGCTCTCCGAGGAAACGGCGATGGGGGGGTACCCTGTTGAATCCGTTGAGATGATGGCGAAGATCGCCGTCATCACCGAGGCGAAAAGGTACGAGTTCTCCTGCTCACCCGGTACACCGTTTTACGGCAGACCCGAAGAAAAGAAAAACGAAGATATCGATGATGTCGTTGCGCATAATGTCAAGCATACCATAGATGCCATGGATATAAAATTTGTCATAACGAATTCCGGAACGGGGAGGGCGTCATACAGTATATCGAGGTTGAAGCCCCGCTGCTGGATACTGGCCGTTGCCTTCAACAAAAAGATGCTTCACCTCCTGAACCTGTCCTACGGCATATATCCGCTGTTCAGAACACAAAAAGGCCGGGATGCATACCGGGACATACTCCGTAAGCTCTCCATGGACAAACGGATAAAGCGCGGGGATAGGATACTGGTCATTGACGAATCGGTTGAAAAAAAAGGGGTTTATTCCAGCGATATGGACATCATCACCGTATAGATACTGCAAACCTTTCTATAGCCGGATTCACCTCGTCCGGCTTCTCCATCATCACCATGTGTCCGGCATCGCCGATGATTACAAGCCGGGATGCTTCGATCTTCTGGTTCAGGAACTGGGCATATTTCAAAGGGGTCATCATGTCCCTGTCACCCGCTATGATCATCGTCTTTGTCTTTATGGCTGCGAGCGTATCCATGATATCGAAACGGTTGCATGCGGTAAAGTCGTTGTGTGCGGCCTGAGCGGCACAATGTGCAAGTATCTCCCTGAACGAAGACCGGGTTTCCACGTCCGCCGACGGTGACATGGAAAAAGATGATGCAAGTTCAACATATTGACTATAGTCCGTTTGAATGGCGGAAAAAACCTGCGGCATGACGCGCAGCCGTGCGCCGGTAGCAACAAGCACAAGCCCTGCAAGCAGTTCGGGGCGCAGGAGGGCGATCCGCTGTACTATCGCACCGCCCATGGAATGTCCGATAAGGACACATTTCCCGAGGCCGAGTTTTTCCACAAGCTTTACGACGATGTCCGCATAGGTATCGATGGAATCCGTGCTTCTGCCCGTTGAATCCCCATGTCCCGGCAGGTCCGGTATAACCACCTTTGCACGGTCTCTGAAGTACAGCCATTGTGCCTGCCATACCTCGCGGGTAGACCCGGCACCGTGGAGGAAAACGAGCGGCACCTGCTGTGCCGGATCAGATACAAGGCATGCAATCTCCTGCCCGTCTATGATGATCTTTTCCGCAGCCATTCGTTTGCTTATCTTCCCGAAACGTTGAATCTGAAGTGGACAATATCGCCTTCCTGCATAACGTATTCCTTGCCCTCTATGCGGAGGAATCCCTGTTCGCGTGCCGCAGCCTCAGAGCCTGCCGTTACATAGTGCTCGTACGAAATGACCTCCGCCTTGATAAAGCCCTTTTCGAAATCGGAATGTATCCTGCCGGCAGCCTGGGGCGCCTTCGCACCCTTCACAATGGTCCACGCATGTGCTTCTTTGGGACCCGAGGTGAAAAACGTCATAAGGTTGAGCAGCCGGTAGCCCTTCTCGATCATTTCATCAAGCCCGGACCGCTTGATGCCGAGCTCTTTCAGGTAGTCAATCCGCTCAGCGGCATCGAGCTCCGCAAGCTCTGCCTCAAGTTTCCCGCATATAACGACAACCCCTGCGCCTTCCTCGAGTGCCTCTGCCTGTACTTCTTTTACATACGCCTGTTCCTGTGTTCCGGAAGCTGCGGTATCGCCGGACGGATTGAGTTCCGTTACGTTTGCAATGTACATGGCGGGTTTTGAGGTCAGAAGATTCAACTCCCGTAAAAGTGCCTGCTCTTCGGGATTTGCCTGCAGGGTGATAGCCTTCTTCCCGCCGGACAAATGAGCCGAAAGTCTTTTGAAAAAATCAGCCTCTTCGATGAGCTTCTTATTCCCGCTCTTTGCGGACTTTGCAGCCCGCTCAAGCCTCTTGTCAACGGTGTCCAGATCTGCAAGGAGCAGTTCCATATTGATAATGCCGATATCCCGCGCAGGGCCGACATCGCCTTCCACGTGTATGATGTCCTTATTCACGAAACACCGGACGACGTAGGCTATGGCGTCGACCTCGCGTATGTGGCTTAAGAATTTGTTGCCGAGCCCTTCTCCCTTCGATGCACCCTTGACCAGTCCGGCAATATCCACAAACTTGAGTGTCGTGTATATCTTTTTTTCGGATTTATCTATGCCTGCAAGAACGTCTATGCGCGGGTCCGGGACGTCCACGATCCCGATGTTCGGCTCTATCGTAGTAAAGGGAAAGTTCTCGGCAGACACCTTGGAAGATGTCAGTGCATTGAATATGGTTGACTTGCCTACGTTCGGCAATCCCACGATGCCGCAGCTAAATCCCATTTATACCGCCT
>JAMDCL010000127.1:0-10157 GCA_023489065.1 Deltaproteobacteria bacterium
ATAAATTCCTGGCGGAGCTGGGTTTCGTTGTACTGGGCGGAGGTGTAGGATTCTTCGTTTCTTTCAAACCGTTCTATAAGCTCGGATACTTGGTTAGGAAGCTGATCGGTCAAATCACACATCCCTGACCCCTCTTTTTTAGAGGGAAAGCAGAATGTAACGCCCTTTTGTCCCCGACCCATCCTTCGGCTATGAGCCCGTGTAAGAGGGATAACGCTGACGTTCCAACAAGTTTGGTAAGTTGGTCATCCATGATCATTTCATATCATAGAATGCTGGATACGGCTATGGAAATGATGAAGAATATTACAATTCTTGCACCAAGAGCTAAGGGTTTAATTAATGATTAAGAAGACACCTTTGCATTTTGCATTTGATATATTGGCTTTTGATCGAAGATTTAGTCGGTGTAAAGATGATTTTACAAGCCTTTTATCAATTCATCTTTATTAAGGTTATTCCACAGACTAACTTTGGAGATAATGTCATTCAATGTTCCTTTTGCTATAATCTTATGATTCGGCACGGTTATATTGTGTTCCCCGACACTTGTTGTTTTTCTCAGCCGCACATGACTGCCTTTTTGTCTTATGATCTGATAACCGAGTTTTTCAAGAAATTTTATGAGGTTCTGCCCGCTAATCTGAGGGAGTTTAGGCGACACCACTAATCTCCATCTCCGACATTACAAAGATCTCTGCGGTTTTGCCTTTTTTTATTTCATCCTCGAGATGGAGAGCTACGGCTTCTTTAATATTTTTTAAGAGTTCGTCGTATGTTTTCCCCTGCGTAAAAATATCTTCTTCAATTCCTCTTGCACACCAATACTCACCATCAAAATATGTATCTATTTTTATGAGCATATCATGTACCCCTTCCTATTTAATATACTATTCAATAGTACTTTTTGCAATTATTATATCCCAGCCGAAGGCCTCGAAGAAGGGATTGACCCCGTTAGAATGGGTAGTCGACGACCTTTGTGAGATCACATTACATTCAAGGTGCCTTTCAAGGTTGCCGGGAGCAAAGTGATGGTATGTTCTAACGGGGTTGATAAATTCCTGGCGGAGCTGGGTTTCGTTGTACTGGGCGGAGGTGTAGGATTCTTCGTTTCTTTCAAACCGTTCTATGAGTTCGGATACTTGTTTTGGAGGTTGGTCATCCATGCTCATTTCATAGCATAAAATGATGGATCCGGCTATTGAATTGAGAAGATATTACAATTCTTGCACCAAGAGCTGCGGGTTTAATTAAAGATTAAGATAACACCTTGTCACTCCGCACTTGATGCGGAATCCAGCGGCCATCACCAAATGCAGTGCATAAGGTCTTATTGCTTATCCTGAATGACACTGCGGTAGAGTGCCCTGGTTTTCTCCGACAGCTCTATGCCGAGGGTACCGGAGAGTACTGCTTCACAGCGTTTATAGACCGAAGCTGCCTCTGCATTGCGTCCCAGGGACCTGTAGATCTCCATCAACTGCTGATAAAAGAGCTCGACACCTGCGTCTGACTCCAATCCTGTCTGATAGACACTCCGTGCCTCGTTCACATTCCCCGTCTTTCTATAATATGCGCCAAGCTGCCCGAGAAAACGGATAAATTTGTTATGGAGTTTTTCTTTTAAATTCATGCTCCACAGCGGCGCGTCCTCGTGTACCAGAAAAGGTCCGCGGTACAGATGAATAACGGCATCGGCTTTTTCCCTGATATCTTTTTGATTTGCAGTATGACCGGCCGTATCCAAAAGGCCGTTCATTACCGCAATACCGTGATTAAATGCAGCGACATCCGTCCAGCAGAGCCGGTTGTTCAGTGCAATCGTTCCTTCCAGTGCGACGATGGCATCGTGCAGACCGAGGATTTTCCTGAGTCTGTGCAGGGTAGTGTCGAGTGATCGGTGTGCATCATCACCGGGAGCATCGGGCCATAGAGCGCTGCTGATAGAATCCACTTCAACCGGCTTATCGTCATGGGCAATCAGGAAGTACAGCAGCTCCATGGGCTTTGCCTGCGTTTTCTTCGACAACGTGACGGGCACATCGTCCCTGAGAATCCTGAACCTTCCGAGCGTATAAATCCGGAGCGCCCACGGCCAGTCGCCGCACGCGAGGGGAGGAGTATCCGGCACCAGGTTGCGTTTCTTGATCAAACTTTTTACATACTCCCGGTTGATGCCGTGCTCAAGCGCCTTGACACAGAGCCGCGCCATGACGGACGGCCTCCAGCCCGGGAAATTAACACATCCTATATCCTGACCAAGCTGCATTGCCCTCCGGAGAAGCGTTAAACCGGACCGTTCGTTGTGCCGATCAAATGCAAATAATGCCTTGACAATAAGATACATAAACCTGAAATGCCGCTGCTGTTGTACAACCCGGGACGCCTTGTTGAGATACTGCAGTGCCATGATGTCGTCTGAGCGTTCATGGTAAATCTGCGCCATTTGCACGGAGCTCATAACCATCAGGTTAATGTCACCCGAATCCACTGCCGGCTGCAATCCTGTTTTCTGAAAGTTATATGCGGCAACAAAATCTTTTTTTATCATTGCTACCGAGGTCCTGATAATATAATAGATGGCGCGATCATAAACACCGGTCTGCTCTATAGTTCCGGAGATCTTTTGCAGATACTCCTCTGCAAGACGGACATTCCCGGTGTGCACCACCCAGGCTGCACCGAAGGATATCAGCAGATTATCCATGATATGGATACCGGTTGTTTCCGCCAAGTGTATGCCGTCATTCAACGCCCCGAACCCGGGATCATCATCTACCGTGTAATAGTTGTACAGGACCTCTATTATTTTTAAGGCGAGAAAGCTCGTCGGAGAAATACGGTGAGAATACTTCAGGTTTTTTATCGGTAACAGGAATGGTTCTTCACTGCGGATTTCTCCTATGGTAGAGAAATACAATGACAGGATGGTGCTCACCTGCACTTTCATATCCAGGCTGTCGCTCTTATCCAAAAGAATCTCGGTACGCTGTACCCATTTTTTGATCGCCGGATTGAAGTGTTGCCTGAAATTCATGGCATAGAGCATCTTGATTACCGCAATCTCTTCCGCTTTCGTGGCAGGGAAGCCTTTCCATGTTTTCACAAGCTCTTCCATGCGTTTTATCCACGTATCGTGAAGTCTCAATTTTCCGAATCCGTATGAGATAGCGTCTGAAACCCCGGTCCAGGCCATGAATATGCCGTTCCTGTCCTTATTTACGGTGAACAGATTGAAGGCCTTCCTGAAAAGGGCGTAGCCTTCTCCGGGATTGAACGGCAGCCTGCAGGCCCCCAGCCAATAGCTCAGCCAGGGATTTCTGTCCCGCAGTGACTGAGGTAACCTCCTCAGCCATGCCTCCAGCGACTGGTTTCTGCCCTGGGAAACAAGGGCTTCTGCATGCTGGAGAATGACTCTGACCGCGTCGGTCCAGTCCTCTGATTCCAGGAAAAGCGCTGTCGCATCCTCAATGTGCCGAGCATCTTCCAATATTCTGGCTGCATGCTGCCGGACCTGGTTGAGCTGTTCCCGCGGCCATATCGTGTTCGCCCTCGACATAAGGAATGCCCGGAACAGGTCATGGTAACGGTATGTGTTGTTTTGATCCCGAACGGTAAAATACGAGGACCCGACAAGACTGTCCAGAACTTTACCGGACAAATTGTTTTCCGTCAGCCGGACTGCCATCTCGACGGTCATAAAAGGGAAAAACGATGTTTGTAAGAGAAAATCCCGGGTTGCAGGATCCAGTCTGTTAAAAATCTCAAGAGAAAAATAATTGAATATTTCCTGCTGGTTATTCTGCCCTGCATCATAGGAAGCAACCTCAGGCCTGGTATGCTGTCCGAGCAGGAGGATAATACCTGCAGCCCATCCTTTTGACGCATCGTACATCTCCTGAAGCATACCCTTGCCCGAACTTTTTGCCGGATAAAGACGTACGAGTTCTTTTGTTTCTTCGAGGTTGAACTTGAGCGCCTCGTCGTCTATGATCTCCATCTCGCTGTTTGCCCGCAGACGAATCAGGGATTCCGGAGGGCTTGCCCTGCTTATCACCACGACGCTGCTGTGCTCAGGGACGATCGTCAATACTTCAGTGAGTATTGCAGCAAACAACGGGTTGCCTTTGACCTCATGATAATTGTCAAACACCAGGACAAAGCGCGGAGGGAGCATACTATAGAGATTTTCGAAGTACCGCCGGGCATATACCGTGATGTTGGCAAGATACTCCGGCGTCAGCAGGGGCAGCCGGACACGCTGAGACGGCGTCAGGCCCCTGACAACATACCTCAGATAATAAAAAAATGTCGCAAGATCTCCATCCGAGCTGTCCATGGTATACCATGCAGGGATAATCTTCTTTGCAGCCAGGTAGCTTGCAACAAGGGTTGTCTTGCCGGATCCCGGGAGGCCTTTGACCCAGATGACCTTTTTCTTCCCGATCTGATCGAGCGTATGGAATAACCGTTTCCTGTTCAGGACTTTGCCGATGACCGGAATGTTGACTTTCGCTATTGTATTGTTGCGCATTATTGTCCCCCGTTCCAAAGTCCGGGAGAGAAAACATCATGATTCAAGATAAATACTTTCATTCCTTTCCCCCCTCGCACTGAGTGCTCCCCTGCAATCTGTAAGTGATCTGTAAGTGCTTACACAATAGGATAAACCAAGCCTTTGAAAAGGCAACAATTTTAAACCGACAGAAATTGTCTGACAGATCCTGACATTTTTTGCCATGAATCAGAATGTTTTTTAAAGAAAAGGGGGGAAAAGAATGATGATTAATGTTTACCTGTTGTATGATAAGTTGTTGTTGATCTGGATTCATTTGAGAAGAACTGCTCCGTTTTATTACCCGGGGTCATCTTTGGTGTCTCTGTCCCTGTATCCGATACTCCTCGCCTCGGCAGGCTACAATAACAGAACAGCGCAGATTATCCGAATCATAAGAATGTTCTATATGATATCAACGAATCCAGCCGGTGTAGGCATCAACGAGCTGGTGGCAACGTTCGGTGTTTGTGAACGTACGGTTTACCGTGATTTCGAAAGAATGGAGTACGCCGGCATTCCGATTATGCGGGAAGGCCACAGGATAAAACTTGTAGAATCCGATACTGCGGAAAACCTCGTAAAAAAAGTACAAAAAGTTACCGGCGACGGAGAGCTCCGTATCAAGACAAAGCCCGGCAAACTCTACGACGTTGCACGCACGCTCATTGCATCGCTCGACTCGATCAACAGCATCGAACCCCGGCATCTCCAGAAGTGGATGCACATCGAAGCTCAACGGCAGAAAAGACAAAATAATATTTCATAGCGAGGGGCGTGGTATGAAGTTTGTTCGAGAAACACCTGTCTGTTCTCAGAATGAATCAGGAACCGCCGGCAGCCGGTCGCCGAAATAATAAACTCGAAGAGGTCCCGGTGTCAGGTTGCTGATTTTACGATGCCGCGGTATATCTCTTCTGTTTTACCGGAAGGTTCTATGCCCAGTGTCCTGGAAAGGATTGTAGAACATTGCTGGTATACGGTAACAGCTTCGGCAGTGCGTCCGTGCGATTGATACAGCAGCATCAGTCGCTGATAAAAAAGCTCTGCCTGGTTGTCAATCTCCAGTCCCTTCTTGTATATCCGGACTGCCTGCACCGTATCTCCGCTCCTTTCGTAGTAGTCGCCCAGCATTTCAATAAAGTGCGTAAACCGGTCATGCAGACTATCCCGAAAACTTATGGCCCATGATGGCAGGGCCCCCTGCGCAAAAAAATCACCCTTGTATAGATTGATGATACGCCTTCCCAGCTCCCGGACCTTCCTGTCCCTGTCAGACTGCTTTATGGATGTATCACTGCCATGCAATAGTTCCTCCTCGCTTTCGAACAGGGAATCAAATGCCTGTACATCTACCCAGCATGTCTTCGGGTTCAGCATAAGCCTGCCTGCCTCCGCTATCACGGCATCGTTGGAACCGAGCAGCTTTCTTAACCGGTGGATGGTCGTATCCAGCGTCTGGTGTGCATAGTCGCCCTGGGCATCAGGCCACAGCATGCCGCTGATATGATCCAGTTCGACTGCTTTGTCGTGATTGACGACAAGGAACTGCAGCAGCTCAATAGGTTTGATCTGCGATTTCTTTGACAACGCTCCAGGTACCTCATCGTGGAGAATCTTGAAATTGCCGAGCGTATAAATCTTTAATGCCCATGGCCAGTTCTCGCATGCATACGGAGGTGTGTCCGGAAAGAGATTTCGCTGCCTGATAAGACTTTTAACGTACTCCGGGGTTATACCGGCATCCAGCGCTTTAAGACATAACTGAGCCATATCAGACGGAATAAAACCGTGAAAGTTGATATACCCTTTGTCCCGGCCCAACTTCATGGCCTTACGCAGGAACATCAGACCGGATTTTCTATTACCTTGATCGAATTGAATAAGTGCCATTGCTGTAAAATACATATAGGTTAAATAAGGGCTCCATTTCCCTGATGTATATGCTTTGCGCAGGTAGTGTAATGCCTTTTTATCTTCCGATAGTGCATGTAAGATGCGAGACATTTGAAGATAATTCATTTCTATTTGATTTATGGCACCGGATTCCAGGGCTAACTGTAATGCTTTTTTTTGATTTATGAGTGCAGGAGCAAAGTTTTGTTGCATCAGGAACTCCCCTGCCAAAAAGTAATAAAATAAAGCGGCATCAAATGGGCCTGCTTGACCGATTGTTTTTGAAGCTTGCTGTAAAAGCCTTCCGGAAAGCGCCAGATCTCCGGAATCAAAAGCCCATCCTATCCCGTAACATAAAAGCGTATGATCCAGCACATGAACACCTGTTTTCAGAGCTAATTCCATGCCCTGATACATCGGAGTAAACGACGGATCGTGTTCAACGATTTTCCAGCAATACAACACCTCCAAATCTTTAAACGTAATAAAGGTCAGGGGTGATATTCTATCTGAATAGGTCAGCTTTCTGTAAGGTGCAATGATTGAACCGGCCTTTGCGAAATCGCCTGTAAAAATATAATAAAGACTTATGATGAGGCCCAATTGTATAGTAAAGTTGAGATCCCTGCTTTTTTCCATGATAGAAAAGCCCTGCTCAATCCACTTTTTTATTTTTGGATTAAAGGGCTGCCTGAATACCATGGCTCCTAACATGGCATACGTTGCCGGAGCAGCTACTTCTTGCGAGGGAAAGGTTTTATTTTTATTCATAAGCCCTTCCATAACATCTATCCAGCGATCGTAAAGCTTATAATTCCCAAACTGATACGTCACAGAATAGACAGCACCGGTCCATGCCATAAACATCCCCGTCTTTTCATTATTTTTCTCAAAAAGCTTAAATGCTTTTTCAAAGAGAGCGTGGGTTTTGGAAGGTTCAAACGGTAGTCTGCACATGCCGAACCAATAAATAAGCCATGGATCCTTTTTCACTATTTGATCGGGCAGATCTTTCAGCCATGCATCCAGTGTCTGGTGCCTACCCTGCGAAATAAGGTCAGACGCGTGTTTTAAGATCAATTTTATGGCCTCTGTCCAATCCCTGAATCGTAAGAACAACGCAAGTGCTTCTTCACTATATCCGGCATCTGCTAATATTCGGGCAGCATTTTGTTGAACCTTGATTTTGAATTCCTGATCAAACTTATCCTGCATCTTTAAGAGCAGAAATTCCCTGAATAGGTCATGGTATGAATATGTGTTATCCTGGTGCTTGATGGTAAAATACTGGGACCTCACCAGCCCGTTCAATATACGCTCTGAATCATCCCTCTTTGTAATCCTGTCCGCCATATTCACAGTCATGGAAGGAAAAAGACTTGTCTTCAAAAGAAAATCCCGCATGTCCGGTGCCAACCGGTCGAATATTTCAGAGGAAAAATAATCAAATATCGCCTGATAATCTTTAAAATCCCTAACAGATCTAACATCCAATCTACCCTTAAACTGCTCAAGCATCAGTACAATCCCGGCTGCCCAGCCGTCTGTCAATTCATGCAGCCTCTTTACATTCTCATCGCTGTGTCCCTTCCCTGAGCGCAGCCTGATAAGTTCACTCGTTTCCTCATGCGTAAACTTGATCATCCCATGGTCAATAACTTCCAGCATGGTGTTTGCCCTGAGTCTGGAAAACGTATCCGGGGGTTCTGTCCGGCTTATCAATAAGACATTCCCGTGCTCCGGAACCTTCATCAAAGCCTCATGCATGATGGTATGAAAAAGCGGATTCGAATTGACCTCATGGTAATTATCGAACACGAGGACAAAACCTTCGGGCAGCATGCTATAGAGAATCTCGAAATATCTGCGCGCGTATGTTTCTATATGGGGAAGATACTCAGGCGTTAGAGCAGAAAGCCTGGAGCTTCTCTTGCCCATTTTCACTTGAACAAGGAGTTTCAGGTAATAGAAGAATGCGGCAAGGTCCCTATCCGAGCTGTCAATATGATACCAGGCATGGGGAATCTTGTATGCCGATAGATAACTTGCAACCAGGGTTGTCTTACCCGAGCCGGGCAGGCCGGTGACCCAGATCGCACTTTTCTTCCTTGCCTGTTCAAGCGCGAGAAACAACCGTTTCCTGAAAACAACATCGTCAACGACAGGACTTTGCAGCTTTGCAAGCATATTGGTCTGCAATCTTATCCCCCTCTGTTTACGGCATCGTACGTATTTGTTTACTAGAGGTGCCATAAAAAGTCAATGTCCGGGAAAACCGGCTCTCTGGAGACAGAGATAGGAAAAGAGGCCGGAACGAAATGCACACTATAAGCCAGCCTGCCCGTTGCATTTTTCTGTCAATCCGATCCTTTGGCATTGACACGTACCTTATTGTACTTTCGGGAAAATATGCTCATGCGCGGAAGACCGGAAAAATCATTGATTGTTTTAATGTATCGGAGCGATGGCTGGTCCTCACCCGTACACAATGTTTCGAGGTATTCCTTGTGGGTATCATCATGCTCTATGAAAAGCATGCCATCCTCGTCCAGAAATGAGCCTGCCTGTTGAATAATTTTATTGATAACTTCTAAACCCTTTCTTCCGCCGTCTATTGCTTTCACCGGCTCATACAACACCTCTTTCTGCAAATGCCGTATTCTGTCGTGCGGAACGTAGGGTGGGTTCGAGACGATCAGATCGAATTTTGACCCAACCGGAAGAGCAGAAAACAGATCACCCCGGTAAAATTTTACCCGTGAACCAAGACCGATCCTGCTGCTGTTTTCTTGTGCAAGACGTAGGGCTCTTGCCGAATTATCACTAAGACTTACCAATGTATGTCTATCCATACGTGCTATGCTTAGTCCTATAACCCCGCTGCCACAGCAGAGGTCAAGAATATACTTGTATTTGCGTTCGCCGGTATATTTCAATGCGGTCTCGACTAGTAATTCCGTTTCCGGCCTTGGAATTAACACACCCGGGGTTATGAGGAAATCCATCCCCATAAATTCTACAGAACCGATAATGTATTGCACGGGGTAATGTGTACCGCGCTTTTTTACGGCCCTTCTTATCTTTTCACTGTCGCTGTCCGTGACAGTACTATCTTTATGAATGAGCAGATGTTCTTTCGATATACCTGTAATGCCTGCTATGATACTCTGTATTTCTGTTGAAGCTATGCTGAGGTGCTTATCGCTTATGTAGTTGTTTATCCAAAGATAGAGAGAATTCAGGCGGGGCATACTTTATTTCGCGGAGATCACGTGGGCAAGCTCGTTTGCCCTGTAATAAGACGTCAGAGCATCTATAAATTCGTCAATATCTCCAGCGAGGATTGTGGTTAATGAATATACGGTATAATTGATCCTGTGATCCGTCACCCTGTTCTGAGGAAAATTATACGTCCTTATCTTCTCACTGCGGTCCCCGGTACCGACCTGATTCCGCCTGTCCTGTGCCCGCTCTGATGTTTGTTTCTCTATATTCATGGTCAGCAACCGTGATTTTATTATTTTCATTGCCTTTATCCTGTTTTGATACTGCGAACGTTCATCCTGGCATACAACAACCATACCTGTGGGTATATGTGTTATCCTTATGGCGGTCTCGAGTTTATTCACATTCTGACCACCGTGGCCTCCTGCCCGGAACGTGTCTATCTTTAAATCATCCGTCTTAATGTCAATCTCGACAT
>JAMDCL010000127.1:10167-15619 GCA_023489065.1 Deltaproteobacteria bacterium
ACCGTTGCAGTTGAGGTATGGATCCGTCCGCTTGCTTCTGTTTTCGGGACCCTCTGTACTCTATGAACACCGCTTTCAAACTTCAATCTGCTGTAAACCCGCTCACCCTCTATAAGTACGATAATTTCTTTATACCCGCCCATACCTGTTGTATTCTCGCTCAAAATCTCCGTACGCCATTTTTTCTTCTCTGCATACTTGAGATACATCTTTAAGAGGTCTCCTGCAAAAAGTGCCGACTCTTCACCGCCGGCGCCGGCACGTATTTCGAGTAATACGTTTTTAGAATCCAGGGGATCTTTTGGCAGCAGGAGTTCCTTCAGTCTATTCTCTGCCGACTCTTTCTGTTTCTCCAGGGATTGCAGCTCTTCCTTGGCAAGTTGTTTTATTTCGTCCTCACCTGTATTGAGCAACTGTTTGGTAGACTCTATATTCTTGTCCAGGTCTTTGTATGACTGGTACGTCAGGGCGAGAGGCTCGATATCGTTTTTTTCTTTGATGTACTTTGTGTATGTCTTCGGATCATTGAAAACTTCCGGCTCAGTCAACAAAGAGTTCAGTTGGTTGTATCGCTGTAAGACCTTTTCAATGTTTTCAAACATTTTGTGACCCTTTGTAAAAAGTTTTTATTCTTTCGATGCGCATGGTCATCATCCCCTGATCGTGGTATATTTCACCGGCCATACGTGCTGCAGGAACTCGAAAGCCATTCCTGCCGTATCCCGCGCAGTTATGACTTTTCTGTAAATGAACGGAGGACTTAGTTTTCTTTTACCGCTTTCTTCCCGGTCTTTTTATTATATTTGCGCTGGAACTTTTCAACCATACCCGCTGAATCGACAAACTTCTGCTTGCCCGTAAAGAATGGATGACAGTTTGAGCATATTTCAACGGTGTAGTCGCCCTTTGTCGAACGTGTTTCTATCACATTGCCGCACGCGCATTTTATGGTAGCCTTAACGTAATTAGGATGTATTCCTTTCTTCATTTTTCCTCCGGTCTTTTAATCATCAAGATCAACCTTGTTCATTGAATCAAGAAAATCTTTATTGGTTTTTGTTTTTGACATTTTATCTATGAGAAATTCCATTGCTTCCACGACACCCATGGGCTGCAAGACCTTTCTCAAAACCCATAGTTTATTGATAGCACCTTTATCTATTAAAAGTTCTTCCTTCCTTGTCCCGGATTTGCTTATATCCATAGCAGGGAAAACCCTTTTATCCGCAAGTCTCCTGTCAAGAACTATTTCCATGTTGCCGGTACCTTTGAACTCTTCGAAAATTACCTCGTCCATACGGCTTCCCGTATCAATAAGCGCTGTTGCCATAATCGTGAGACTGCCGCCCTCTTCTATATTCCGTGCCGCACCGAAAAATCTTTTTGGTCTCTGCAACGCATTCGCATCGACACCGCCGGACAGGACCTTGCCGCTTGCCGGAACGATAGTGTTATGCGCCCGTGCAAGCCTTGTTATACTGTCAAGCAGAATAACAACATCCCTGCCGTGCTCGACAAGCCGCTTTGCCTTTTCAAGGACCATGTCCGCAACCTGAACGTGGCGCTGGGCAGGCTCATCGAATGTGGAACTTATGACTTCACCTTTGACAGACCTCTGCATGTCGGTGACCTCTTCCGGCCTCTCGTCTATGAGAAGCACGATGAGATGGACCTCGGGATGGTTTTTGATGATAGCGTTCGCAATGTGCTGTAATAAGATGGTTTTTCCTGTTCTCGGCTGGGCTACGATAAGTCCTCGCTGGCCTTTCCCTATTGGTGCAAGAAGGTCTATGATCCGTGTCGAAAGTTCGGAATGGTTGTACTCAAGCTTGAATTTTTCTTCAGGATAAAGAGGCGTCAGGTTATCAAATAAGATCTTATTTCTCGCAACCTCGGGATCGTCATTGTTGATACTCTCGACCTTTACCAGCGCAAAATATTTTTCTCCTTCTTTTGGCTGCCGTATCTGGCCGGTCACAACGTCACCTGTTCTTATACCAAATTTCCTTATTTGTGACGGCGAAACGTATATATCGTCAGGGCCGGGCAGGTAATTATAATCGGAAGACCTCAAAAACCCGTACCCGTCGGGGAGTATCTCGAGCACACCTTCTCCGTAAATAATACCGTTGTTCGCGCTTTGAGCTTTGAGTATACCGAATATCAGTTCCTGCCTTCGCATACTCATTGCATTTTCTACATTCAGTTCCTTAGCTATATCAGCAAGTTCTGCTATGGATTTTGTTTTGAGTTCTTTTAGATTCAATTGTATCTACCTTCTCAGATAATGTTTTTACAAGGATGTAACTTTTACTTTTGATTAAATAGACTTTCTACCTTTCTTTCTGAAAGTAAAGTACGAGCCACTTGCATTTTTAAAAAGTAAAGTTTTTTCTCTTGTTGATTTCTTTTTTTATATCAATTATTTCGCGTTCGCAACACCGCTGCAACCTACAACAACGTATATATCATATGCTGAATTTTTTACTTTTGACCGTGCCAACTTTTCGCTTCCGGGGATCAATCGTAAAATATTAACTGCCTGGCTGTAATAGGGATCGTTAAATATCACAACAGAGTCATTATAATTAAGTGTAGGTGCTCTGCCGACTTCTATTACATTAAACCCGGATGACTTTATTTTTTGTGCAAAAAACTGAGATTTATCACCCGAAGCGCAGCCATTCACAACAACAACCTTTGGTCCGCTCGCCATTCCTACAGGCTTTGCAGGCTGCGGTAAAGAGGTCCTCTTGTATACAAACCCTCTCGATGCGGTCTTGGCCACATTAAATAAATAGGAAAAACCAATTGTCGCAAGATAATTGGTATCTGTCCTCACAGGGTCAGGCAATCCTCCGCCAACACCGAGTGTCAAAGCTGTAACCCGTGTCGGGAGATACCGAATACCAAATAATCCGTATAAATCCTCGTCTCCAAGAGGAATTATTTGATTTGATCCGGTATTTCCACTGGCACCTAAATTGGCTGACTGTCCAACTAATTCTACACTGAAGTATGCCTTTTCAAGAAGTATAGCATATTCATAACTCAATGATGCCAGAAGGATTGGAACATTCTGATAGCCTTTCAAAGGCTGGGCTTTGTCATAATAATCACCCTGTTTGAATCCCGCATCAAGATAAAGCATGTTCTTTTCGCTTCCACCTATCCTATATCCAAGATCAGCCTCTATACTGATGTTAGTATCTCCGCTTCCAAGAACAGAACTTTTGTCTGCAGATGGAATTCCAATTACCAGTGTTGAAGCTAAAGAGATCGGAGATGTGTCCCCGTTTAAAAATCTATACTTGCCAAGCACATTTATGTTTTGAAGACCGCTTTGGGATTTTGGTCCTCCGCTGATATCTATAGGGAATACGATACCACCTTCCAGATTATTTAAGAAGCCGTAGTTAAAGATGCCGGAGATGTTTGTATCCGCCCAATCTCTGCTGTATCCTGACGGATATCCGTAATTTGACGGAGCGAGGTGTCCTGTATAACCAAGGAATCCACTGACATTCCATGCCTGTCTTGACAAAACATCAGGCGTCCTCGTAGCAATAAGCCCGCTGCCTCCACTGTCTGACGGCATAGCTGCCAACACATTACCGGAAATCAACAAGCTCGCTACAATTGTCAAAAATATTGAATGTTTCATTTTTGCCCTCCATTAAATATGCTTTATTGTTATACTGTTAGATTTTAATTGTCAAGTATTTAAATAGATTGTTCATTTTACGATGTCTGCAAACTCGATAAACCCATATCCCTGCTCTTTTGACATGATCCATCGGGGCTTATAGTGCATCGTGCCGAGGTACCGGTCAATGTTTGAGACACCGACAGACAAGGGGAACAGCCCGGGGTTAAACATGGATTCATCATTTTCAGAATCACCCAGAGTAACCGTCTTGCTGTCATGCACTATGGACTTTAAAGTACCTCCCTTGCTGCACAGTGGCGAAAGGATATGGGTTTGTACGGAACTGACAACAACGGTCAGTCCATATGATTCTGCAATACTTTTTATGGCATCGAAATCCGGTTTTTGGATCGAACGATTGTCCATAGATAAATCCGTCAGTCTAAAGGGGTTGTCCTGGGCCTGTTCTATGTGGGGAAACGATTGATGTATACTGTCGAAGCATTTATGCAGCCTTGAGTTATGATCTCCCGGCAGGTCAACGGTTTTCATATCATGACTTCTGATAATGACCCCTCCGTTCTCTGCAATAACCATAGCAACCGGCAGGTACTGCGAAAGTGTTGTACACGCCCCGCCGGACCTGCCGGTAACAAGAATAACCTTCTTGCCTGCATTATTTAAATATTCTATCGACTTTAGTACATCCGATGTAAGGATACCGTTTATTGTCAGCGTGTCATCAACATCGGTGGCTATAATTTCGACGTTTTTTAATGCTGATGTTAATTCTGCTGCATCATACATGAACAAACACTATAAAAAACGCTGCTCTTGGTGTCAACCCATGGTGAACATTTACCCGTCTGCCAATCCATGCGAAGAGAATATCACATCCTCACAAATTAACGGTCTTGCTTTCACGGAGTAAATGAAAAAATTAAATTGCTTAATTCCTTGTAAACCGTCCTAATTTACCCTATAAAATTAAAAGGGAGGAATTATCTATGAAAAGAATCGGTATTCTGACCAGCGGCGGCGATTCTCCGGGTATGAATGGCGCTCTGAGGGCAAGTGTGCGGGCGGCCCTTGCGCTGGGCTGGGAGGTCATCGGAATTCACAGGGGATATTCCGGACTCATTAACGAAGAATTCCAGGTCATGGATTCGAGGGCGGTAAGCGGCATTCTTCAGTTCGGCGGGACCATACTTCAGACTGCACGTTCCAAAGAGTTTTTCCTTGAAGAAGGAAGAAAAAAAGCCGCGGGTATTATAAAAAAAAATGGTATCGATGCCCTTATCATAATAGGTGGCAACGGCTCTCTGACCGGTGCGTTAAAGCTGCATGAGCTCGGAGTAACAACCGTCGGTATCCCGGGTTCCATTGATAATGATCTCTTCGGCACCGATATGGCAATAGGTGTTGATACCGCCTTAAATACCATTGTTCAGGCAGTTGACAAGATTAAGGACACGGCCTCATCCCATGACAGGGCTTTTATCGTAGAGGTCATGGGAAGGGAATCAGGCTACCTTGCGGCCATGTCTGCAATGGCAAGCGGGGCTGAATTCGCTATCGTACCCGAGGTGCCGTATGACATAAAGTCCATAGCCGGAAAATTGAGAAAGCGGTATGAAGAAAAACGCTCCAACAGCATCATCATTGTTGCGGAAGGAGCAACGAGCGGGTTCCAGATAGAAAAGGAACTGAGGGATGAAATAGGGTTTGAAACAAGGGTGACCGTGCTCGGTCATGTACAAAGGGGCGGATCCCCCAGTGTTTTTGACAGATTGATAGCCTCGC
>JAMDCL010000130.1 GCA_023489065.1 Deltaproteobacteria bacterium
TAGCGAGAATTCATTGATCCGTGCGGTCCTGTGCCGCACCCATTGCCGTGCCACGAATATGGGCAGTTTGGCGTGGAAGGTCAGGATCACCTGCTCAAAGGGGGAGGTGTGCATGTTCCTCATCAGGTAGCGTATCAACGCATTGTCCTCTTTCGGGGTTTTTGTACCCATACCATGGGATACGCGCGCAGCAGCTACAATCCTTGAATCTCCGCCGAGATAATCTACCAGCCGGACAAACCCGTGGTCGAGGACCGGGAACTCCTTATCGATGATCGCTTCAGCTTCGGGAACTATAATACGTGCCATATAACCTCCGTGATACCCCCGTTAGAAATGACCGATTTTGAATCACGTATTTCTTAAGAGGAGTTTTATTTTTCCATAGTATTTCCGCCCTACAGAGCGGAGCTTTCTAACGGGGTAAACCTATCAGAGGAACGAACTTATATCAAGTAAACCCTTTTTAAAAATAGGCAACTTGTGCTAATAGAGATAAATTGGGTTTTTCTCCTTGAGTGGGTAAGATGAATATTCCCTCCCCCTTGACGGGGGAGGGTTAGGGTGAGGGAGATTGGTTGAAAGCTTCACCCTCCCCTTGCCCCTCCCGTCAAGGGAGGGAATGTAGATGAAATCCTCTATCGGGAAGTATTTTCCCATTTGGAGTGAGAAAGAGCCGATAAACTCAGTATAAGGATGGAATAGATGGAAGAAAAATATAATCCCGAACAAATAGAACTGTACTGGCAGGACGTGTGGAACAGGGAAAAGACCTTTGCCGTCCACGAGGACAGGACAAAAGAGAAGTTTTACCTGCTCGAGATGTTTCCCTACCCTTCGGGAAGGATACACATGGGACATGTCCGGAACTACACCATTGGAGACGTCATTGCGCGTTACCTCAGGATGACCGGCAAAAACGTACTCCATCCCATGGGATGGGATGCGTTCGGAATGCCCGCGGAGAACGCCGCGATATCGCACAAAACCCATCCAAAGGACTGGGTCGACAATAATATTGCAAACATGAAGGCACAGTTGAAAAGGCTGGGGTTGTCGTACGACTGGGACAGAGAGGTCAATACATCCGTACCGTCATATTACCGGTGGGAACAAAAATTCTTTATAGAGATGTACAATAAGGGGCTTGCGTACAGGGCGAAATCCGCTGTCAACTGGTGCCCTCACTGTACCACGGTCCTCGCCAACGAGCAGGTGATAGACGGAAAATGCTGGCGGTGCTCGTCGGACGTCGTCATTCAGGAAAAAGAACAATGGTTCCTGAAGATCACCGCATACGCCGAAGAACTCCTGAGAGACTGCGCTACACTGACCGGCTGGCCCGAACGGGTCATTACCATGCAGAAGAACTGGATCGGCAAGAGCGAAGGCTGCGAGATCCTGTTCGGGATCGACGGCATGGTTGAGCAGCTCCGCATATTTACGACACGGCCCGACACGGTGTACGGCATTACCTTCATGAGTATCGCCCCCGAGCATCCGCTCGTCGATAAGATGGTAACCCCGCAGCAGCGCGATGCAGTGCGTGCATTCGTCGACCGTATCAAGAAGGGTGGAACCAAAACGCGGGAGATAGAGATTGGGGAGAAAGAAGGCGTGTTCACGGGCAGGTATGCAATAAGCCCGTTTACCGGCGGGAAAATACCAATATACGTTGCCAATTTCGTTTTGATGGAATATGGGACGGGTGCGATTATGGCTGTGCCTGCCCATGACCAGCGAGACTTCGAGTTCGCAAAGAAGTACGGACTGGACATCAAGGTCGTTATCCAGCCCGGTGCAGAAGTACTCGATCCGGGAACCATGAAACAATCTCATGAAGGCAACGGCACCATGGTTAATTCGGGTCAATTCACAGGTACCGGCAATGAACTGGGTAAAAAGCTCGTCATTGAGAAGGTTGTAAAGGAGCGAATAGGTACGGCAAAAGTAAACTACAAACTCAGGGATTGGGGCATTTCAAGACAGAGATACTGGGGCGCACCCATACCCATGGTTTACTGTGACACCTGCGGCATACAACCCGTGCCCTTTGATCAGCTTCCGGTTGAACTGCCCATGGATGTAAAGATTACCGGAGAGGGAGAATCACCGCTCGCGCGGCATGAAAAATTCCTCAACACAACCTGCCCTGTTTGCCACGGTCACGCAAAGCGGGAAACCGACACCATGGACACCTTCATGGAATCATCGTGGTATTTCGAAAAGTACACATCACCCTCCGCGAAGGACGCACCGTTCGACCGGCATGCGCTCGACTACTGGATGCCGGTGGACCAGTACATCGGCGGTATTGAACACGCGATCCTGCACCTGTTGTATGCGCGGTTTATCACCAAGGTACTGCGGGATCTCGGGTACGTGCGCAACAATGAGCCGTTTAGCAACCTTCTGACCCAGGGCATGGTCATCAAGGACGGTGCCAAGATGAGCAAATCACTCGGAAACATCGTGGACCCGGAGAACATCATCAAGCAGTATGGTGCCGATACGGCACGGCTGTTTATCCTGTTTGCGGCTCCGCCTGAAAAAGATCTCGAATGGGCGGACAAAGGGGTTGAAGGCGCACGGAGGTTCCTCGACAGGCTTTGGAGGCTCGTTTATAAACACATAAACAGGTTACAGCAGCACGGCACACCTTCTGCAAACGAAGACGCAGGTGCACTCGCCATCAGGAGGCTTACCCATAAAACGATAAAGCATGTCACGGATGATATTGTTAAAGACCGGTTCCATTTCAACACCTGTGTCAGTGCATTGATGGAGATGCTGAACAGTCTTTATGAAGCAGACGAAAAGGGTATCAAGGATACGGACCTCCCTGCCTTCAGGGAAGCTCTGAACACCCTGCTCATTCTGCTCAATCCGTTCGCACCCCATATAACCGAACAACTGAACAAAGAACTGGGGAATCCCTCCCTTCT
>JAMDCL010000010.1 GCA_023489065.1 Deltaproteobacteria bacterium
AACGCGATCCTGTTCTCAAGAAATGCCTCAACCGCACGATCATTTGCCGCATTCATGACAATCGCCGAATCATCTCCCTGCTTTATAACGTCCATGGCAATTTTCAAACACTTGAATTTTTTCAAATCGGGCAGGATAAAATTGAGGACCTTTATTTTTTTGAAATCGAGCTTTTTCATGCCGAGGTTAATTCTTTTTCTCGTATTCATGGCATATGCAATGGGAAGCCTCATGTCCGGAACCCCCATCTGTGCAAGAACTGCGCCATCCGCCAATTCTATCATGGAGTGTATAATACTCTCCGGATGGATGATGACATCGATCTGTCCGGGGTTGAGGTTGAACAGCCATCTCGCCTCTATCATCTCAAGACCCTTGTTCATCATTGTTGCAGAATCGATCGTTATTTTTTTCCCCATCTTCCATTTTGGATGCTTCAGTGCCTGCCGGGGGGTTATTGACTTCAAGTCCTTTATGTTTGTCCTTAAAAAAGGACCGCCGGAAGCCGTCAGGAGTATCTTTCTCAGCTCATCATAAGCAACACCATGTAATAACTGATAAATTGCGCTGTGCTCGCTGTCTACCGGGATAAGCAAATCGTCGCTGCCCTTCATTTCCTTGATCTTTCTCCCTCCGGCAACCATAACCTCTTTGCTTGCAAGCGCTACCTTCTTCTTTTCTTTGAGAGCGAGATAGGTGGGCATAAGCGCATCAAGCCCGAGTATCGCCATGACGATGAGGTCAACGCCCTCGAGCATGGCAAGGATATTCAGTCCTTCCTGACCCCAGAAAAACTTCGTCTTCGGGAATTCTTTCTTTAATATGACCGCTTCTTTCTCCTCTATAACTGATGCATAGCGCGGTGAGAAAGAACGTATCTGTTTTTTGAAAAGATTTATGTTGCGACCGGCGGCAAGAGCTTCGACACGGAACAGATCCGGATATTTTTTTATGATGGAAAGCGTCGTTTTGCCGATACTTCCCGTTGATCCGAACAGAGCTATATTATTCATTCAAAGAATGTCCGCGGGAACTGTCCTGCTGCGAAATGAGCTGATCGCCGGTCATCCCGAATCGCCGCTCTCTCTTCTGAAAGCTTATGATGGACTTCAGAAACTCTTCTTTCGTAAAATCAGGCCAGAGGGTTTTCGTGATGTAAAGTTCCGTGTATGCTATCTGCCACAGCATGAAGTTGCTTATTCTTTTCTCGGCGCTTGTCCGTATGAGCAGATCCGGATCGGGGAGTCCTTTCGTAAACAAATAACCGGCGAACACTTCCTCATTGACATCCTCAACGGCAATCTTTTTCTTCTGCACATCGTTTATGACGGCCTTTACCGCTTCGACGATCTCATATCTTCCGCTGTAGCTCAGAGCGATAACGACCTGTGTACCCGTATTATTTCTGGAACGGTTGCGTACATCCGATATCAATTCCCGCAGTGTCGGGGAAAGGCTTTTCAGGTCCCCGATGATCGAAAGCCTGACTCCATTTTTTATCAGATTATTGCTTTCCACAAGGAGGTACCGGTGCAGTAATTGCATGAGTGCATCAACTTCTTCCCTCGGCCTGTTCCAGTTCTCTTTGGAAAAAGCATACAGGGAAAGGACGTCTATCCCTAAATTTGATGCCGTCTCTACAATGCGTTTCACTACCTTTGAGCCCTGTTCATGTCCTTTTACGCGTGCCAGATGCCTTTTTTTTGCCCATCTGCCGTTGCCATCCATAATGATGGCGACGTGGGCAGGCAAATTCTTTTTATCCACTTTTTTCAGCAGTTCGTTATAGATTGACATACGATTAAATTAACACACAAGACCGTACAATTCAATAATGTTTTTCCGATTGCGGCTCAATGCCTCACCTGTTTTACCATGGTATCTATGGTATCGATAACGAGCCCCGGCTGGTCAAGCTGAATAAAATGTCCGCTTTTCCGTGCTATGATCTGTTTCGCACCGGGTATGCTCTGAGCAAGATCGACCTGCAATTTTTTCCATTGGTCGAAGAGCCCCGTACTGACGAGGAAAGGAGGATAGTCTCTTGGAATGGCACCGCTGAGCACGACCACAGGGATGCCCGGGTGCTTTATGTCCTGATATCTGATATCCGGGAACTGCCGGTCAAACTCAACTTCGCTCTTATGGAGTGCATCCAGTTCGTCATAGATGACCTGATAAGATTTTGTCTTATATGCAAGGGAGTAAGCAACAGGCTGAAGTTTCTTCGGCAGTTTCGGGATAATGATGCTCGACGGCATATGCAGAAGACGGGGGATGCCGAACGGTGCGCCGAGCTTTCCCAAATAAATATAAAATTTCAGATCATTTTCGAATCTGTCGAGTTTCTTCTTTGGTATTTTTTTATCCATGTCCCTGTTTACCGAATCTATCAGAACAACACCGGCGGTCTCCGTTGGATGCTCGAGCGCAAAAAGCTGAACGTATATTCCGCCAAGCGATTGTCCGGCGAGTATATACGGACTTTTTACACCGGCTACTGTCAGTAACTCCTGGAGCTCTTTTACTATTTCCTGTGCTGTGCGCGGTTTCGGACCCGGCTCGCTCCATCCATACCCTGCCCTGTCATACGAGCAAACCTCCGTGGTTTTTGCAATTTCCGGCTGTACCCTGCTCCAGTCAAGAGAATAACTGGAAAGGCCGGCTTCGAGGATCACGACGGGACTACCGCTGCCGGTACAATACAGGTGCATCATATGACCGTACACCTTGATAAGCCTGCCCGGAGGCGGGTATTTGTAATGTTCATCCGCAAAGCATGTACGAAGAAAGACACCGGAGATTAAAACGATAAAACTTACAAGATAAACGATGAGCCTTACCCTCTTCATGGTACCTCCCTATCAACAATATTTCTTCTCCTATCTGCCGTCTTCCGTAAGAACAGAGATCTGCAGGAACAGGATTTCTTTGACTTATTGCAAAATATCCGTTCTGTCAATACTCCATCCGTTGAACGGGATAATCGCTTTGACAACGGTATTTACAGCGTGGTTATTCAATCTCTTGTCTTTTCAATAAAGAGGCGTTATGATATCAAAATGAATAAACCGAATACGGAGGAAAATATGAAACCGAAAACGATGCGGGGCTGGTTGATAGTAATTCTTATTCTTGCAGTTACATCAGCATTTGCAGCAAAAATTGTAGCAAACAAGGAACAGCCGAAAAACACTGAAAGCCGGTACGAAGAGCTCGGGCTGTTTACATCAGTTCTGAACAAGGTCCAGAAAGATTATGTAGAACAGGTAAGCACAAAGAAACTTATATACGGCGCATTAAAGGGCATGATCAATTCTCTCGATCCTCATTCAGGCTTCATGACGCCAAGCGAATATAAAGACCTTGAAGTAAGTACCCAGGGACAATTCGGCGGAGTCGGAATGACCATCACCTTAAAGGACGGCATATTGACGGTAATAGCACCCATAGAAGATACCCCTGCAGCAAAGGCAGGCATAGAGCATGGCGATAAAATCATCATGATCGATGGCAAACCAACAAGGGATCTCACCCTCGAACAGGACCTCAAGATGATACGCGGGCCGAGCGGCACAAAAGTCAAGATAACCATTATACGGGAAGGGATGAAACAACCCAAGACATTTGTGCTCACCCGTGAGATCATAAAGATCAAGAGTGTCAGATATGACGTCATCGACGGACATTATGCATACATAAGGATTATTCAATTCCAGGAAACGACAAACAGCGAACTCATGAAGGCTCTTGATGAGATACATAAGAAAACAGGCAATAACGTCGAAGGTGTTATACTCGATTTGAGAAATAACCCCGGCGGATTGCTCAATCAGGCGGTCGATGTCGCCTCCCGTTTTATTAAGAGCGGCCTCATTGTCTACACCAAGGGGAGACTTGCGGATCAACAAATGAAGTTTATGGCAAGCGGCAAAAACGTAGAACCCGATTATCCCATCGTAGCACTCATCAACGGAGGTACGGCAAGTGCTTCTGAAATTGTAGCCGGTGCGCTGCAGGACCACCACAGAGCAATAATCGTCGGGACGCCGAGTTTCGGCAAGGGGTCCGTCCAAACGATCATTCCGTTGGAAGACGGCTCGGCACTGCGGCTTACCACTGCCCTTTACTACACGCCAAACGGAAAATCCATCCAGGCTGAGGGAATACAGCCAAACATAACCATGCATGAAGAAAAGGTCGTAGAAGAGGAATCCCAGAATATTTTCGGCGTTAAAGAAAAGGACCTCGAAGGGCATTTCCCGGCACAAAACAAACTGCCGCATGAAAAGCTCAAGGAAACAAAAACAACCGAGGATCTGTTGAGTGACAGTGAGATAAAACGCGCTCTCGATATACTGAAAGGCATCCATCTTTACACAGCTTTACAGGGAGGTAACACCGTTACAAATTGATGAAGTGGTTTTATAGATTTCTATTGCTTCTCATTATAGGAATGGCAGTTTACGTTACAGCCTCGCACGGCGGGGTATACGATCTGTGGAAAATCAAAAAAAATATAGCACGGACCGATGCAAAGAATCAGTTATTGCTGCAGGAAAAAAACGACAGTGCAGCGGAAATAAATTTATTGCAATCGAATAACTTGTATATCGAAAAGATAGCGCGCGAGGAGCTTGGTATGGTGAAAAAAAATGATGTAGTAGTCTACCTCAAAAAAAATAACCGTCGTGCTCCTCAGTTTTCGCCGGTAGTCCCCCAAGAGAAATAAAAGCTTTGTTTCCAAATAATGCTGAATCTTAAGAAGAAACATGTTTTTATCATATTCCTGTTCTTCCTTATGCTTGCAGCCACTTCTGCCTGTTATCTATTCGGCATAGGTTATGGCAGTGATTACAACAATATTTTATTTCTGATCTTTATAGCTCTTTTTTTTATCTTTTCGATTACTTCTTACATAGCGACTAAAATTCCACAGAATATAAAAAATACCATGCTTTCGCTGCTCATTGTTGCTGCCTTCATGGTAATGCTTGCTTATATTGAGCTTACCTTCCGGTTCAACGCTTATTCTTCCATATATCTGATATTCAGTCTTATAACATTGTTGTTCGGTATTGCCGATGGGGTTATCACCGTAGTATACGCGGCAGTATTGTTCTTAACAAAGGATTATATCTCTTCAACACCGTACGGCCGTTTTTTGTTTTATTCCATCGTTTCCATGATATCGGTCATAACCATAGGGTTGCTGGTATCATATGAAAGAAAGATAATAGACCGGCTGAAAAACAAGATTGCCACGCTCCAGGAGGCACCTATAGAGTTCAGCCTGAAACCGGGAGGAAAGGCCGATTCCGTACAATACTCTGAAATTATTTCTGACGACGGCCTGAAGAAGGAAAAAAACAGACTTATGGTCATGCTCAATGAAAGGTTGTTCAATATCGTAGAGACACTACGATCGACGATACACGCGTTCACCGTGATCCTCTACCTTACCGATAACGACATGAAATTGAGAGGCAGGGAAATATCCTCGAACAGCGAATGGATAACTATGGATAAACCGCTGTCGACGGATGATCCCTATATAGGCTGGATATTGAAAAATAAGAAAAGCATGCTCCTCAACGAGATAAAAGGCGACATCAAGGACATACCCTACTACACCAGAAATGAAGGCATTAAGTCTTTCATGGCTGTGCCTGCTGTGCGGGCAAATGATATCATAGGTATAATCTGTGTCGATAGCCTTGAGGTGCAGGCCTTCACAGACGAACACATAAAACTGTTAACGGTAATATCGAATCAGATTATCGATCTGATGGACAATATAGAACTGCAGTATAAATTACGGTACGATATGTATGAGAAAGGCGCCATGTATACCTTCGTAAGAACCCTTTCCCATCATATCGATGCACCAGATATAGCGAAAGCATCCCTCAGTGAGATCATTAGAATCACCAGTGCCAGCGCGGGTATTTTTGCAACAAAGAATGAGCACAGAAGTTTTGATATAGTTTTCACGCAGAATATCGATAAAGATCTTGTCGGTAAAGATTTATTCATCGACACCGAACCCATGCATGACGGAATACTGGAAAACCAGTTGTCGGTAAACTCGCAGGTCATGACATCCCAGATAAAGCTTCTGTATCCCGCATTGTACAATCTTTATACGCCGGACAAAGCCCTCAAATATACTGCCATCATATCCCTGCGGGGAAAGATGGAAGAAGTGGGAATGATAGTTTTGTTCATGGAAAGCACCATAAATGAGCGGATAAGCATAATCCTCGACACGCTTATCAATCAGGTTTCCATTTCATTGTATAACTCGATCCTCTTCGATAAACTCGGGAAATTGGCCATAACAGACGGCCTCACCAACCTGCACAATCACCGGCATTTTCAGGAGTACCTGGAGGCAGAGATCAAAGAGGCAATCAGGTACAGCAAACCGCTGGCATTGCTCATGATAGATATCGATCATTTCAAGATATTAAACGATACCTACGGGCATCCTCAGGGCGACAGAGTATTAAAAAAACTATCGGATATCATCATGCAGACCATAAGGGATGTCGATTATGCGGCACGATACGGCGGCGAAGAATTCTGCATCCTCCTGCCGAGTACGGATGCAAAAGGTGCATACAAGACAGCGGAACGGCTTAGAAAAAAAATCGAGACTTCGGCCATAAAATCAGATACGGGAGAATCCATGAATTTTACCATCAGCATCGGAATATCTTCCATGCCGGAAGATGCCAAGAACAAAGACGAACTCATACTCCATGCAGACAAGGGGATGTATGGATCCAAAGAAAATGGTAGGAATAGAACGACCATATATGATATTATAGGGTCAAAGGAGTGACGAACCATGAAGAAACTTGGCGTTAATCTCGATCATATAGCAACCGTACGGCAGGCGAGGAAAACCATCGAACCCGATCCGGTATCTGCAATCAGTCTCATAGAGCTTGCCGGCGCGAACAGTATCGTTATGCATCTCAGAGAGGACAGACGGCATACCCAGGACAGGGACATTGAGCTTGCACGGAAGATCGTCAAAACGAAGCTAAACCTTGAGATGGCTCCGACACAGGAAATGATAAAGATAGCACTCGACGTAAAACCGGATACCGTGACGCTGGTGCCGGAACGCAGGGAAGAGCTTACCACCGAGGGAGGACTCGAAGTTGCCCTGAACATGGAATCGTTTAAAAAATACATACGGTTGTTTCACGATGCCGATATCACCGTAAGCCTTTTCATAGATCCCGACCTCGACCAGGTGAAAGCAGCCCACCGGGTAGGTGCCGATGTAATCGAAATAAGTACGGCGCGGTACAGTGAATCAAAAACGGGCAAAGAGCTTGAAACAAATATCCAACAAATAGTCAATGCGGTTATTACTGCGGAAAAACTAAAGCTTGGCATAGCGGCGGGACACGGGCTTACTTATCTCAACATAGAACCAATAATAAGAATAGACGCAATAACGGAGTACAACATCGGCCATTCAATCATAGCAAGGGCGGTATTTACCGGTATTATGTCCGCCGTAAGAGAAATGAAAGATAAGATCAATTCAAGGTTATAGATTCATAAAATCGGATCGAAGGAGATAGCCGGCCATGTCCATAATAACCATATCAAGAGGATCGTTCAGCGGCGGAGAAAAACTCGCCGAATGTCTCGCAAAAAAACTCGGGTATAAACCGGTAAGCAGGGAGATCCTTGTGGAAGCCGCGGAAAAGTACGGCATTTCCGAAAACCAGCTCATAACAGCCATGGAAACAAAACCGGCCATCAAAGAACGACTATCGTTGAATATCGACAGGTTCCGCTACCTGTCTTATATACAGGCGACGCTCTGTGAACAGGTAAAAAACGATAACATTGTGTATGACGGACATGCAGGCCACCTCCTCTTGAAGAATGCGTGCCCGGTCATCAAGGTCAAGGTCATAGCAAGTATGGAACAGCGGATACTCTTTGTCATGGAACACAACAAGATTACCCGGGAAGAGGCGATACCGTATATCAAAAAAATGGACAAATACAGGAAACAATGGACAAAGTTCCTCTACGACATAGATTGGAAAGATCCCTCACTGTACGACGTTATAATCAATTTGAAGGATACGAGCATACCGACGGCATGTGATATGATAGCCGTCATGACGACAGCACCGGAATTCCAGCTTACCGAGGTTTCAAAAAGGGCCATTGCTGATCTTACACTCGAGAGCCAGATAAAAGCAAAGCTAGCATCTGACGATACGACAAAAAACTACATGCTGAATGTGATGGTCAAGAATGGCAATGTCCGGGTCAGCGGCAGGGTACGGAATTCCGAGCATGCGGGCAGAATAAAATCACTTGTCGAAGAAATACCGGAGGTCAAAACCATGGACTGCGGCTGCGTAAATTATTACATCAATGACGATGTAATCTTATAGGTAAACCGGACAAAGCGATAAACCTGAAAAATACAATAAGGAAGTTTACTTATTCGCTCAATCCCGCGATCCACCTGATATCTATAAGTTTCCTTATAGGAACGAGATTTTAGTCCGCTGTATGTTTATATGCTATTACCCGGTATGGTTTCCTCATCGGATTTTCGAAGAATACCTGTATTTGACGCGGGATTATCGCTCATTGCATAAACTTTCTTATTTTTCAAATGCATTTTTCGGGTAAAGAAATTATTCCGAAAGAAAATGCTCTTTCGCCATCTTCACCCTGCCCTTCTTGGTTATAGAAAGTACCGCTGAAACGAAATTGAGGACCGTGTAGGTAATGATGACTATAACAAACCCGTGCATAAACCCGTTTTCCCGGAGCTGATGAGGTACGCCGCTCAGGTCCACATGAAGATAGCCTCTCCTGCCCAGATACGCTGCTGTTACCGACATAAGGATAAGTCCGGAAATATCTATACCGAACACCCTGCCGCTTGCCCGCATCATATTCAGAATGCCGCCCGCACTCCCCAGCCTTTCTTCAGGAACACTTCCCATAACAGCGCTGTTGTTCGGCGGGGTGAATAGTCCCATCCCCAATCCCAGTGCCGTAAATTCAATAAGCAGTACAGCAACATCAGGGCTCCTGCCGGAGAAGATCATACAGAAAGATGCAAGAGAACATATAAACATACCGATGGAAGTCATGATGGGCGGACCATACTTGTCGGAGAGTGCACCTGCAATGGGGGCGACGATTGACATGGTAATGGGTATGGGGGTTAACAATGAGCCTGCCGTAAACGCTGAAAATCTTGCAATATTTTCGAGATAGAACGGCATGATAAACAGAATACCGAACAGGACATAATAGGAAAAGAACCCGGTAATATTCCCTGCCGAGAAATCATATATCTTATACAATTTGAAATCCATCATTGGATACTTGAAATTCAATTCCCGGACTATGAAAATGCCGAAAAAGATAATGAATAATACAAAATAGGTTACAATCGCATCTGATTCCCAGCCCAATTTCCGTCCTTCGTTCAATGCCAGCACAAGAAACAATAATGCGGCAGCAAAGGTAATGCTGCCGATGTAATCCATTTTTTCTTTGATTTTTACTCTCTTGTCCCTGGGTAATATGTACAACGCTGCGAGTGTTCCAAGAATCCCGACCGGGACATTGACATAGAAAATGGAACGCCATTTTGTGCCGAAGAGGTTCAGATTTATAAGAAGTCCTCCAAGAAACGGACCTATTGACATGGCAATGGCCTGCACGGCGCCCTGAATACCGATGGCCTTCCCGAGCTCTTTTGATGGAAAACATTGAGTTATGATTGCGACCGAGTTCGCCTGCAGCAATCCGCCGCCGATGGCCTGGATCACCCGTGCAATAATCATAAATTCTATGTTCGGTGCCATGCCGCATAATGCAGAACCTATGGTAAATATGACAAAACCAAGGTTGTACATCCTGCTTCTTCCAAACATGTCTGCGAGCCTCCCGAAAAAAGGGAGAAAAATGGTAAGCGTCAGCATGTATGCCATTGCGACCCATTCATCGAGGTGCAGGGATATGTGGTAATATTTTTTTAATGTAGGTAAGGCAATGTTCTCGATGCTCACATCGAGTGCAGACATGGATGCTCCGATGAGGACGGTTGTCAGGATAAACCAACGCCATCGCGGATGTGACGAAAAAAACGGATGAGGCCATTTAGATTTCAGAGTAGTATCTTCCATAATTTGTTCTGATTATCCTTTCTCAAAATTATCGAGGGTTACTCTTGATTAATATATTGTATACAATATACAATAATAGTAAATCGGAACAGATATGGCGTCAAGGAATTTTACGCGCATTGGATCTGAACAATCTTGAATCTTGAATCTTTAATTTTGAATCTTTAATCTTGAATTTCTTTAAATATCCGCCCAGCTTTTGCCGTAGTTTATGGAAACCTTGAGCGGGACCGACAGTTTCATCGCTCCTTCCATTTCTCTTTTGATGACCCGGGAGAACATCTCTATCTGGCCGTCGTTGACTTCGAAAATAAGCTCGTCGTGTATCTGGAGCAGCATCTTTGCATCGTACTCATTTTTTCTGAGACTATCATCGATCCTCAGCATTGCGACCTTGATAAGGTCTGCAGCACTCCCCTGCACCGGTGTATTGATAGCTATCCTCTGGTAAGCCGGGTTATCAAGAGTTCTGGGAATATACCTGCGTCTTCCGAGGATCGTACCGACGTACCCTGTCTGGCGCACACCGTTCAGTATATCATCGATATATGCCCTCACGCCCTTATATTCGTTAAAATACGAATCTATGATGACCTGCGCCTGATCCGGCGATATACCGAGCTGCTTTGAAAGTCCGTAAGCAGATATGCCGTACATAATACCGAAGTTTACGACCTTCGCCGTGTTCCTCATCCCGGGCGTAACATCCGGAACAGGAACCTGAAAGATGCCCGATGCCGTTGCCGTATGGATATCCTGATCATGCATAAACGCATCCATCAGCGCCTCATCCGATGAAAGGTGGGCCATGATCCTGAGCTCTATCTGGGAATAATCGGCACTCACGATGGAGTTGCCGGTATCGGCTATAAATGCCCTTCGTATGAGCCTGCCCTTCTCGTCCTTAACCGGTATATTCTGAAGGTTCGGCTCACTGCTTGCCAGCCTGCCTGTAGCTGCTCCAGTCTGGATAAAATTCGTATGGATCCTTCCCGTTTGCTGGTTGATGAATGCAGGGAGCGTATCGACAAAGCTGTTCTTCAGCTTCGCAATGCCTCTGTACTCGAGCAGGTTACGCACGAACGGGTGTTTATCACGCAGACCTTCGAGCACCTCGCTGTCCGTGGAATATCCTGTTTTTGTTTTCCTTGCACCGGGTAATTTCAGTTCATCAAACAGGATAGCGGCTATCTGCTTTGGTGAATCGGGATTAAATTCATGCGGCACGTCAGCCTGCATCTTTGACATCAGATCTTTCAACTGATGGCCGAACTGTTTCGACAGTCCGAGCAGGTATGCCTGATCGACGCGTATACCGGTATGCTCCATCCTTGCAAGAACCGCCGACAACGGCATTTCTATCTTTTCGAAGAGCGGTTCCAGCGCATCCTGTTTTAATCTTTCCCTGTAAACCGCGGCGAGCCTGCTTAAAAGCGCTGCAGCCTTTGTAACGTAAACAGCCCCGGCCTTCGGTTTATCGAACATGCCGTTGTCCCTGTCGCCGTTATTTGGAGATATATCCGGGAGTTCCTCGCCCAATTCTGAAAGGAAAAGGGATTCCATGGAATAGCTCTTTGACTCGGGATTGCAGAGATACGCAGCGAGCTCAACGGAAAACAGGGATGCCTTCATGTCTATGCCGTGCTCTATGCAAAACCTATGGACGGCCTTTGCATCATGGACAACAATCCTGCGGTCAAGCGACATCATCTCCTTCATGGTATCAATACCGGCACTGCCAAAATAATAAGCTCTGTCCGTATAAACCCCCATCTCGTTGTCCCTGTACACGAGCGCGACATCTTTGGCATCTTTCACTGCCTCTTTGATTTGATCGATGGAAACTGTCTCCTGATAATCGAACTTCACCTCCACCTTACCGAGCTTGTCGATGAGCCTGCGGAACTCAAACTCCGAAAACAACTTTATAAGTCTTTCCCTGTGATCCGGCTGCAGGGAACCAAACAGGGACTCCGGCATTTTGAACGAATCAAGTGCGATGTCGACCGGCACATCATGTTTGAGCTGGACAAGCCCTCTGGTTACCCCGTAAAGATGCTCTTTTGCATCTATGAGAGCCGTTTTCACCCGCTTGTTTGCGATGTCTTCGATATGCATATAGATACCATCGATACTGCCGTATTTTCCAAGCAGGTCCATTGCTGTCTTCTTACCTATGCCCTGGACGCCCCTGATGTTGTCGATACTGTCACCGGTCAACATCAGGAATTCGGTCATCTGCAAGGGGCTGACGCCGAACTTCTGCACAACATCCGCGGACGTTATCCATTGGTCCTTCATGGTATCCAGCATGACCACGTCATCGCTCACGACGGACATAAGGTCTTTGTCGCTGCCAACGATAACAACGCCAAAGCCCATGGCCGTTGCGCGGTCGGCCAGCGTTGCTATCACATCATCGGCCTCATAGCCTTCTTTATTCAGGCGCTGTATACCCATGGTGTCCGTAATCTCGAAGATAGAGGGAAACTGCACGGAAAGGTCATCGGGCGGCGCTCCCCGGTTTGCCTTATACTCTGCATCGATACTGTCCCTGAAGGTTGGTCCTTTTGAATCAAACACGACGACGAAATAATCCGGCTTGTACTGCTCAATGGTTTTGATAAGCATGTTTGTGTAACCGTAAACAGCATTCGTTGGTATGCCCTTCTTACTGGTCAGGGGCGGAAGTGCATGGTATGCGCGGAAGATATAGGTACTGCCGTCAACAACGAATAGCAGCGGGCGCTTGGTAAGGGGAATGATCATAGTTCGATCAGGCTTGAGATGACATACGGTATTCGCTCAAGCAGATCGGATGCGAGCACAGCGCTGTTCTTATGATAGGCATACACGATATCTCCCGCCATGCCATGGACATATACCCCTGCAACCGCCGCATCACGCGGACGCAGGCCCAGTGCTATGAAACCCGCAATAATGCCGGTCAGTACATCTCCCATACCACCGGTCGACATACCCGGATTACCGGTCGGGTTTATCCAGACGTTGCCGTCTTTATCCGCTATAACGGTTCGTGCGCCCTTGAGCACAAGTGTACAGTTATACTGTTTTGCGAAGTCTATGGAAAGGCTGACCCTGTTCTGATTTACCTCTTTCGGGTTCATATTGATAAGCCTGCCGAATTCGCCGGGATGAGGGGTCAGCACGAAGTTCTCGTTGTTGAACTCAAGAAGCATATCCGGGTTCTGCGCAATAATATTAATCGCGTCGGCATCTATCACAACGGGCAGGCGGCACCTCTTTAAAAATTCAAAGACAAATCCGGATGTCTGCTTTTCTGTTCCTATACCCGGTCCCAGTGCGACAACGTCCCTTGTCTGCAAAAGTTTTTCCGCCTGTGCGATTGCCGGTGTGTCTATGGCACCGCCGGGGGTCTCCGTTAACGGCTCTTTTAATGCTTCGAGAACCGTTGTTTCGAATACCGGTATCAGGCTTTGCGGTCCTGCAATGGTAACAAGGCCGCTGCCTGTACGCAATGCACCCTTTGCACTCAATACGGCGGCACCGCTTTTGCCTTGAGAACCTGCTATGACCAGTGTATGTCCATAATCTCCCTTGTTTGTAGCATAATTACGGGGTTTCAAGAGGGAATTTATAAGGTCGTGGCTGGAAAGATTATACGGAATGTGAGTTTGCTGGACAAGCCTGTCCGGTATTGATATATCAACAACCTCCACATTGCCTGCAAACTCGGCACCCGGGTAAACAACAAGTCCAATCTTTGCAAGCCCGAAAGTAATGGTCTTCTTTGCCCGGACGGTAATACCCGCAACAGCGCCTGTGTCCGCATCGATTCCGGATGGTATATCGACTGCAACGACAGGAAGGCCCGAGTTGTTGATAAGATCTATCGCACTTGCGTACGGCTCTTTAACGGAACCTTTTATACCGGTACCGAGCAAGGCATCTATGATAATACCCCTTTCTTTGAGATTGATATCCGTCTTGTCAAATTCGCTGATGTCCTTCATCTCGTGTATGACATCCGTAATCCTGCTCAGTGCCGTATAATTTACACCCGCATCTTCCGATAGCTCCTTATTCTTACCAAAGAAAATCACATCGACATGATATCCTTTGTTGATAAGGTGCCGTGCCGCAACGAACCCATCGCCGCCATTGTTCCCCTTGCCGCAGAACACGACGACGCCTTTTCTTGCCTGCGAATCAAATTCCTTTATAATTGCCTGAGCAACGGACCGTCCCGCGTTCTCCATGAGAATACTGCTTGCGATGCTGAACGATTCGGCGGTCTTTCTATCAAGGGATCGCATTATTTCAGATGTGACAACCTTCATATAACCTCCCTGCTCTTCAATACCGTATTTAGCTAACTTTATCTTTTTTTTCATCAAGTATCAATCTTTATATTCTTATAATAAATCATTGACAGCGCACGGTACATGTTATTACATAAAAAATTCATATATGGACACTTCAAGCTTAAAAGAGTTTATTCTTCTGATACCGGTTATACTGTTTTCGTTGACCGTGCATGAGGTATGTCATGGCTGGGTAGCCGACAGGTTTGGAGACCCGACTGCCCGGGCAACGGGCAGATTAACACTCAACCCCATAGCGCACCTGGATCCTATAGGGACAATCATGCTTTTTATAGCCCATTTCGGATGGGCAAAGCCGGTGATGGTAAACCCGTACAATCTCAAAGACCCCAAAAAGGATATGATATGGATATCACTTGCAGGGCCGGGCGCCAATTTCCTTCTTGCGCTGATCGCAGGCATAACCCTCCGGGTTCTCATGGCTTTTGGGAACATCAATATTTCAGGAGTGATGTGGTCGTCGATATACGCCCTGCTCATACTCACCCTGCAGATCAATCTCGCTCTCGGCATATTCAACCTGATTCCCATACCGCCGCTCGATGGTGCAAAGGTATTATTCGGGATTCTGCCGTATCGTTATGAACAACATTATCAATGGCTGGAGCGGTACGGTATGGTCATCCTCCTCGCACTGTTTGTGCTGGACAGTTTTACGCCGTTCAAGATACTGTCGATAATATTATGGCTTCCGGCAAACCTGCTTTCGTATCTTTTTGCGGGCAGATCGCTTTTCTATTTGCTCGGTGTATTGAACATGCTATTGGGTGTATAGAGGGAGAAATGGAAAGAGTATTAAGCGGATTGAGACCTACCGGGAAACTTCACCTTGGACATTACCATGGAGTGCTTACCAATTTTATAAA
>JAMDCL010000071.1 GCA_023489065.1 Deltaproteobacteria bacterium
GGTATGGAAGGGTTATCATTGTTTTATTTTTTATCGTCGAAATTTTAATTTTGATTTTTTTAATTTTGAGTTTTTAATTTTGATTCTTGAATTTCTCTATCAAGCGCTCGGTATAAGTCTTTTCAGTTGTTTTTTTATCGAACCCTTAAATATCACGTCGTGCTTCAGTCTTCTCTTTCTGCTCTTTGTCTTATGTTCGAGTAAATGCCGCATACCCGGCCTCTTTGCTTTCACCTTGCCGGTGCCCGTTACAGCAAATCTTTTCTTAGCTCCTGATTTTGTTTTTATCTTTGGCATATCAAATATCTCCTTGAGAATTTATCATTTTTTTGCTGCTAAAACCGCATAAACGGTTTTGCCGAAATGCTTTGGTGCCTCTGCCACGACGGCATCATCAACAAGCATCTTGACCAATTTGTCGAGCATTGCATAAGCTCTGTCTGTATACATCATCTCTCTGCCTTTTAAAAATACTCCCACCTTAACCCTGTTACCCTCTTTTAAAAGTTCCTTTATTTTCCCTATCTTAACATTTACATCATGCTCATCTGTCGTAGGTCTTAACTTAACTTCCTTTGTTTTTATAACAACCTGGGACTTTCTCGAATCCCTGCTCTTCTTTTTCAGTTGGTATTTGTATTTGCCGAAATCCATCAGCTTGCAAACAGGCGGATTACTGTTCGGAGATACTTCTACAACATCAAGACCAACCTGTTCTGCTATCGATAATGCCTGTCCTAAAGACATACTTCCAAGCTGGGAACCATTCGCATCTATAAGTAACACCTCTCGTGCAGTGATCTTCCTATTAAAACGCAGTTCTTTTTCTATGTATTTGTCCTCTCTCTATTTTTTTTATACAACAACTCCATCAGTTCATCAACCGAAAGAGACGATTGTTTCGTTTCTTTGTACTGCCGTATCGTGACCGTGTTTGTTTGCTGTTCCTTGTCGCCCACTATTAACAAAAAAGGGATCTTTTGTAAAGTTGCCTCTCTGATCTTATAGGACAACGTTTCATCGCGATAATCGGCTTCTGCCCTTATCTGCTTGTTCTTAAGAGCTAACACTATTTCGTTTGCATAATCAACATTTCTCGTATTTATGGCAATAACTTTTGCCTGGACGGGTGAAAGCCAGAAAGGAAATGCACCGCCATAGTGTTCGATAAGAACCCCTATAAATCTCTCCAGCGACCCCATGATGGCACGGTGAACCATGATGGTCCTGTGCTTCTGGTTATCATCGCCGATGTAACTGACATCAAACCTTTCCGGCAAATTAAAGTCAATCTGAATCGTCGAGCACTGCCATTCCCTGCCCAGAACATCTTTTATTTTTATGTCTATTTTAGGCCCGTAGAAGACTCCTTCTCCGGGATCTATCGAGTATGCGAGGGACCTTGATTCCAGGGCACCCTTGAGGGCCGACTCCGCTTTGTCCCAATTCTCGAGACTGCCGACGTACTTTTCCGGCCTCGTGGAAAGATAGATATTATAGTGCTCAAATCCAAACGTTTTGAGATAGTGCAGTGCAAGTTCGAGTATTTTAACGACCTCATCTTCAAGTTTTTCAGGGGTAACAAATATATGCGCATCATCCTGCGTAAAGCCGCGTACCCTCATGAGACCGTGCATAACACCAGACCGTTCAAACCTATAGACAGTCCCGAGCTCGGCCCACCGTAACGGCAGGTCTTTGTAGCTTCGTGTATCCGTTTTATATATAGCTATATGAAACGGGCAATTCATGGGCTTTAACTGATAATCCACGCTCTCAAGCTCCATGGATGGAAACATATTTTCCCGGTAAAAACCAAGGTGACCGCTGGTATTCCATAACGATAGCTTGGCTATATGCGGTGTATAGACAAATTGATAACCCGATGCATTATGCAGATCCTTCCAGTAATTTTCTATGACATTTCTCAGGATCGCACCTTTGGGATGCCAGAGGACAAGCCCGGGTCCAATCTCGTCTTCCAGGGAAAACAGATCCAGTTCTTTTCCGAGTTTCCGGTGGTCTCTCTTTTTTGCCTCTTCGATTCTTTCAAGATGTGCCTTCAGAGATTCCTTGTCAGGGAATGCGGTGCCGTAAATTCTTCTGAGCATTTCATTGTGCTCGTCTCCGCGCCAGTAAGCACCCGCAGTAGAAAGCAGCTTAAACGCTTTCAGATATCCCGTTGACGGCACATGGGGGCCGAAGCAGAGGTCGACAAAATCTCCCTGCTGATACGCCGAGATTGCACCTTGAATATCCTTGAGGATCTCGATCTTGTAATCTTCATGCTTGTCCCGGAATAACTTTTCTGCCTCATCCTTCGTAAGTTCTTTTCTTTCTATCGGAATATTCTTTTTTACCAGCTCTTTCATGCGCTGCTCTATCTTTTCTAAATCCTGCGGGGTAAAAGGGGTTGCAAGAGAAAAATCGTAGTAGAAACCATCGTCGATTGACGGGCCAATCGTCATTTTTGCTTCAGGGAACAATTCTTTAACGGCCTGCGCCATGAGGTGTGAAGCAGAATGTCTGATAACCGGCAACGCATCGGAATCCGTGATTGATATGGGCTGGAGTACAGCCCTGTCCTCTTTGATCTTGTACGAAAGATCCACATACCGGCCGTTCATTTTTGCAACGATGAAATCAGGCTTAAGCCTTTTGATGCCATCGAGAAAAGCCTTAACCGTAGTATTTTCCTGTACTTCGTATTGGTTATTTTCAAAGGTAATGGTAAGCATAATTGAATGGTAGGCACGGGCGGTTTCGAACCGTCGACCTCTACCGTGTCAAGGTAGCGCTCTCCCCCTGAGCTACGTGCCTGTAAGACCTCCGTTCTCTCCATACATACGGGAACTGTCCGGGTGGTCGAAACGGATTAACCTGCGGCGAAGTGGTAGGCACGGACGGTTT
>JAMDCL010000116.1 GCA_023489065.1 Deltaproteobacteria bacterium
GTCCGTGTGCTCGACTCAAAGAACATTCAAGGGTGCTGAAACAGGTTGAAAACGGTGTATCCATACGGATGTCCGCAATATACCATACCATAGGAGAAGGCCATGAATATACTGATAATTAATGGATTGTTGATCGATCCATCACAGAACATGGAAAAGAGCGGCGCACTCCTCATAGAGGATGACCGTATAAAGGGGATTGTCGATCCGGCATCTTACAGCATAAACGGAGATACGGCTTTCTTAAAGGGCCAGAAGGATAAACCGTACACGGTCATAGATGCAGCAGGTAAGTGGGTTGTTCCCGGTCTTATAGATATGCATGTGCATTTCAGAGACCCTGGATATGAATACAAAGAGGACATTATAACGGGCACCATGGCTGCAATGTCAGGAGGATTTACCTCTGTGTGTGCCATGCCGAATACACGTCCGGTAAACGACAATAAAACCGTAACCAGCTATATGATCTCAAAAGCACGCGATGCCGGCTATGCCAATCTTTTTCCCATTGCCGCTGTTTCAAAGGGGAGCGGGGGCGCAGAGCTGTCAGAAATTTATGACCTGGTCGATGCCGGAGCGGTTGCAGTTTCTGACGACGGTATGCCTGTTGCCAGTGCGGGGCTTTTAAGAATGGCATTGCTGTATATGAAACCACTCGGTATACCTCTCATCGATCATCCGGAGGAACTATCGCTGAGTAAATCGGGATATATGAACGAAGGAGTTGCATCGGTTAAGCTCGGTCTCAACGGCATACCGCAGACCGCGGAAAGTGTGGCGGTTGCCCGGGACATTATGATCGCAGCTGAGACAGGCTCAAGGCTTCATCTTGCACATATCAGTACCAGGTATTCGGTCGAACTCGTACGATGGGCGAAGAAGATAGGCATACCGGTAACGTGCGAGGTTACCACGAACCATTTTTCTCTGAACGAAGATGCGGTTGACGGTTACAACACGAACGCCAAGCTCAATCCGCCTCTCCGGTCGGAGCGTGACCGGCAGGCCGTTCTTGAGGCCCTCTCGGACGGGACGATAGACTGTATCGTCACAGACCATGCGCCTCACGGCCATGATGAAAAAGAGGTGGAATTCGATAAGGCACTGAACGGTATATCAGGCCTTGAAACTTCGGTTGGGCTTTCGCTGAAGCTTGTCCACGATAAAATAATAAATAAGAAACGGTTTGTGCAGCTTATGTCGTATACCCCGTCGCTCATCGTTAACCTTAAAAACAAAGGCACGCTAAAAGCAGGTACAGACGCGGATATTACCATAATAGACCCGGATAAAAAATGGGTAGTGGATAAAAACAAGTTTTTGTCAAAGGGCAGGAATACACCGTTCCACGGCAGGGAATTAAAGGGGAGGGCATGGATGACCATAGCAGGGAGTAAAATACATGGCAATACTCGTACTTGAGGACGGCTCGGTATTCAGGGGGAAATCCTTCGGATACAGGGGCATTGCATCGGGAGAGGTGGTTTTTAATACCTCGATGACCGGTTATCAGGAAGAGCTTACGGATCCGTCTTATTATGGACAGATACTTGTTTCGACCTATACGCAGATCGGTAATGTCGGTACGAACCCGCAGGACTACGAATCCGGCAGAACGTACCTGAGCGGGTTCATTGTAAAAGAATACAGGGATCGTCCATCGAATTTCAGGTCTATGGAAACACTGGATAGTTTTATGATCAGACACCGCCTGGTCGGCATGCAGGATATCGATACAAGGATGCTGGTCAGGAGGATAAGGATAAAGGGCGCAATGATGGGCATGATGTCCTCTTTTGACGATACCGAAGACGAGCTCAAAGGACAGCTTGCAAAACAGCCTTCCCTTGTCGGCAGGGACATTGTTTCCGAGATAACGGCTCGACAGCCGTACGATTTCAAAGAATCTTCGTGGTCGCTCAAAGACGGTTATACGGAGGATTACCGGCAAGAGTATCCCCTTATTGCCGTATACGATTTTGGTGTAAAAAAGAATATTCTCAGGTCCCTCGTTTCGGCAGGTCTGAGAGTAAGAGTTTTTCCCTGTACAACACCCGTGGATGAATTGCTGAAAGATGATTATAAAGGCGTGGTTCTGTCAAACGGACCCGGGGATCCCGCAGCACTTTCTTACATTATAGAAAATACCAGAGCACTTATAGAGAGCAAGAAACCCTTGCTCGGGATCTGTCTTGGACATCAGATACTCGGCCTTGCACTGGGCGGCAAAGCTCTGAAATTGAAGTTCGGTCATCACGGAGCGAATCAGTCTGTACTGAATCTGAAGACGGGAGGAGTTGAGATCACCGTGCAGAACCATGGGTTTGCCATAGAACCGGAGTCTGTACGGGATAGTGTGGATATAACCCACATAAACCTGAATGATAAGACCCTCGAAGGTTTCGTTCACAAAAGCAAGCCCATACTCTCTACACAGCACCATCCTGAGGCCTCACCGGGACCACGGGAAGCCGGTTATATATTCAAGGAGTTTGCAAAGCTTGTCTATGAAAGAAAATAACAAATTCATAAAACAGGGTTTATCCACGATGTATGACTATGCATCCGGCCGGTTTCAGCAGGAGATGCTTACGGCCCGGAAAGAGTTTGATATTCTGGTCCCTGTTCCACCTGAGGACGATGCAGAGATGCGGAGCAGGCTGATCATGTTCAGCCACTGGTTTCTCATGGACAGGGCGTCCGAATCAGGGAAGACACCGGCAGACATATTTTTCCATGAAAATCTGTTGAAGCTGTCGTATCAGGAAGAGGTTTTGTACAGAGCGCTTCGCATCAGCAGGATAAGCATATTCAGCGTTATGGACAGGTATGACCGGCATGTCGCCGTTGATATCGCCTCCGACGAAAGGTTCTTCTCCGTAGTGCAGATTATA
>JAMDCL010000060.1:0-643 GCA_023489065.1 Deltaproteobacteria bacterium
ACAGGAATTTGCCTCTCTGCTTTCGGAAAGCGGAGTGCAGGAATCGGTGCTGATTGCCGAAGGTTACTTAAATGAGATGAGAAAACAGGACCTGTCGGGAATATGCGAAAACCCGCAATTCGTAACTTTTTCTATAGGCATTGCATGCCTGCCGGATGATGGGATTACGGATATGCACGGACTCATCGCCTGTGCGCAGGAAGCACTGCGGGAATCAAAACAGGCCGGAGGAAACAGATTTACTGTTTATCCGGTAAAGGCAAAAATATAATCCGGCTTTTATTCTACGAAGTACGTTTCCCTATGAGCACCCATGATACATGATGATGCGTTTCGCCTTTCGCACGCAGCTCGGAGTATTCGTGCTCGTACAACGTCTGGACCTGCAAAAAATTAAAATCCTTTTCAAGTTCTTCCCTGGTACAGAAATGAAGATATACCTTGTCCCTGAAGGAATTTTCTTCGACAGGAACGGCGCTGCCTTTGCCGAAGTGTTCGGGATCTTTTATCGAAAGGGTACTCAGGAACAACAGTCCTCCCTGGCTGAGCGCATGGGAAATGGCACGCCGCAGTTTTTCCCTCTCCCCCTGTTGTAAAATTTGATATACCTTGGAAACGAATACGATGTCGAAACCAGCTAGGG
>JAMDCL010000060.1:653-1988 GCA_023489065.1 Deltaproteobacteria bacterium
TAACAACACACCCTTGTCCCCTCAAAAGCAGTTGACTGTCCTGCCAGAACGAATAAACTCTGGCAGCATTGTCAAAGTTGTTATTGTTATCGGCACTGAAATTTCATGTTGCGTTTTTTTAATTGTGCTGCGGTATTCAATGCCATCTCGATTGCTTTTTCCGAAACATCGATCCCGAGTATTTTGCAGTTCAGGTTGCCGGACAGATACAATGCATCCCTGCCGTATCCGCAGCCTATATCCAGAATGGATACCGCTGAAGTGCCCGCTTTGGCTTGAAGATACTTGACTGCCGCTGCTGCGAGCATGCTTGGTTCTTCGCCCCAGAGTTTACCTGATTCTTTATATTGATCTTCCCATGTCATCGTACACCTTTTCCTGATTTTTATAGAAGAATTTCTCACCATAGGCAGGTTCGTGTCAATGCATAAGGCAGAAGCTGGACATGAAATCGAACAGACAAAACCAATATCCCGAGCTCATCGTCCGGCAATTTACACCCCCATCATCTATAGCGTGGATCCTATGATAAATTATTTTCCGCAAGAAAGGGCGTAGTTGAAGACCACATCTTTTCTAACGGGGTTTAATGCGGTTCAAAGTGCTGACAGTCCCTTGACAATAAAGAGAAGGCTCATGTACCCTATTGGTACCGCTATAATGCGCCCGTAGCTCAGTGGATAGAGCGTCGGACTTCGAATCCGCAGGTCGTGGGTTCAAATCCCACCGGGCGCTTTTTATTGTACTGTTTATTCATCCTTTTCGAGGTAGATCGGTTTTTGACCGGTTCTCGAATGATAAAAAAGAGTTCCATCGACATGGAATGATTAGCCCCTGTCCATCTGCCATGGTTTTCGGGTAAAAACGTCAAACATTCAATCCCTTGATTTCGATTATGCACCTTTGAAATTGGGTTTACGCTTCTCCATAAAGGCCATGAAGGCTTCCTTGGTGTCTTCGGATGAAAGTAGAAGCATGTTCTTGTGAATAGCCAGAGCAATACCGTCTTTCAGAGGAGCAAATCGACTGTAGTTCAGAATTTCTTTCGAACTCTGGACCGCAAGGGGAGCGCTTTCCAGGATCTCCCCTGCAAGCTTACCCGCGGCGTCCATCATTGCCGTCATATCAGGATAAACATCCAGGACAAGCCCCATCTTCGCTGCTTCCGATGCGTTGAAGTACCGTCCGGTATAGGCCATTTGACGTGTGTACATCTGTCCGATTATGAATGGGAGCCGCTGAAGAACACCCATGTCGGCAACAAGGCCGATACGCACCTCCCTGATAGAAAATTCCGCATCACCGGTGCACAGGCGAAAATCGCAGGCAGAGATG
>JAMDCL010000060.1:1998-2918 GCA_023489065.1 Deltaproteobacteria bacterium
TGCACTTGCCGTGGACCGCAGCGATGACGGGCTTTCTGCATTCTTCAATGGCATGGCCGCAATCAAAAAGGTTTTTATCTTTCAAAGGAATATCGAGGACCCTTTTGGTTCCGCTGACCCCCCTGGTAGCAGCATCCATCATATCCAGACCCGCCATAAATATCCGGGCATTGCTTTTGAGAATAACGACCCGTACCTTCTCTTCTGCATCCAGTTCACGGAAAACATCTGTGAGCTCGGTTGCATACTCGTAGCTCAGGGCATTCAGATTCTCAATCCTGTTTAAACTGACGGTGGCAATATAATTCTCTTCTTTTACTTCTACATACTTGTATGTCATACGCATCTCCTTTAAAATAACCGGATACCGGATGGAGTCCGTTCCTAGGTCGTGTCATGTATTAGCCGTAGCGTATCAGTGCCGATAACAATAACAACTTTGACAATGCTGCCAGAGTTTATTCGTTCTGGCAGGACAGTCAACTGCTTTTGAGGGGACAAGGGTGTGTTGTGAACTGTCATTGCGAGGAATGAAATGACGAAGCAATCTAACAGCTCATTGCGAGGAATGAAATGACGAAGCAATCTACCAGCAACAGAGGGATTGCTTCGCCTGCCGGCTCGCAATGACATACTAACTTCAGAGAGAAGAATCTCACAGAAGTAGATTCTTCGCTTCGCTCAGAATGACACGATAAAGGTGTCCCATCAACGGCGGGACGGGGTATTTTCTTACTATCTCCCCACAAACTGCCTTACTAAAACCGTAGCCCCGTCCCACAGACTGCCCCGGTTTTTAAAAATTGTTGACTTCTTATGAATATGGCTGTATTTCGTTTTTATGCGTAAGGAAATAAAGAAAAATACAAAGACTGTTTTAGAGAAAGAACGTTTTGAAATATTGCTTGAAGATATTCAGA
>JAMDCL010000149.1 GCA_023489065.1 Deltaproteobacteria bacterium
TTGGGAGGATATGTCAAAATGGTGGGAGAGAACCTGGATGAAACGGAGGACCCCATTCCACCGGAAGACCAGGCGAGGAGCTATGCAACTCAGTCAAATTGGAAAAAATTGCTGATTCTTGTTGCCGGGCCTCTCTCGAACTGGATATTTGCCGTGTTTCTGCTGTGGATTGTATTTATGCACGGAGTGCCCTACATGACGACGACCATCGGCGAAGTCAAGCAGGGGAGTCCTGCGTATTCCGCGGGCATTCAGAAAGGAGATACGATAGTACAGATCAACGGCGTAAAGGTAAACGGGTGGGACTCGATGAAGAAGATCATCGTTGGGAATGCCGATAAAAATATGGTCCTTACCATTCTGCGCGATAACAAGCCATTTACGGTGAACGTGAAACCCAGAATGGAAACAGAAAAGGATATTTTCGGCGAGCCGGTAAAAACTCCCATTATCGGAATCATGCCCGCGGGTGATTATGAGGTAAAAAAGAGCAATCCCGTTGCAGCGGTGTCACTCGCAGGAAAGGAATCCGTGAGTATATCGTACCTTGTTGCACTATCCTTGGTTAAACTCGTCGAGGGAAAAATACCTACGAAAGACCTCGGGGGGCCCATACTGATAGCACAGCAGGCTGCGCATCAGGCGAAAAGGGGCATCGAAGCGCTCATGTATTTCATGGCACTTATCAGCATCAATTTTGCCGTACTCAATATTCTGCCTATTCCCGTTCTGGATGGCGGTAATGTACTGTTTACACTCATTGAGGCTGCTATAAGAAAACCTATCAACAAGAAACTCAAGGTCGCTATATTACAGCTCGGCGTATTGTTTATAATCCTGCTGACCGTATTTGTTTTTTACAACGATATAAGCAGAATTATAATTTCGCATCATTAGCCATGCTCGGACTCGTCATAGACACCGCACTGGGGTACCTTGGTATAGGTGTTGCGCATGATGCAGAGCTGCTCTCGTACGTTGTTATGGAAAAACCATCTACCGTAACAAGCCTTGCCGTCCCGGCGATTAAGAATCTGCTCGAATCTACAGGTCATAAAAAAGAGCAGCTCGATGAAATTATCGTAGCAGCAGGCCCGGGCACCTTTACCGGCTTGAGGACAGGGTTAAGCCTTGCCAAGGGATTGGGCATGGCACTTGATATACCGCTTGTGCCCGTATCAACCCTCGATGCGATGGTGCACACCGTGCAGAAGGCAGATGGTATTCTTGCCGCTGCGATAGACGGGAAAAACAGCAATCTGTATTTTGCGGAGTATACGTGCCGCAGCGGTGTATTGAAAAAAACGGTATCTGAAATGGTCCTGAAAGCCGGGGAAGGCGGATACCATAGACAGGGTCACGCCCGTATAGTCGGATGGGGCGTTGATCAGTATGAAGGTATGTTGAATAAAATATATACGGAGGGCATAGACCTGCAAAAACTTGATGTCCTGCAGATGGGCGGGGCCCTTGTTCGTATTGCCCATGGAAAGCTGTATGACACAAAACCGGTGTCTGCGGCAACCTTTATACCCCGGTATCTCAGAGAACCGGATGCAAAAACAAAAAAACAGATAAAGGTGGTTTATGAAAAAGATAAAGCAGTTTAAATCACAGGAAGAGATTACAGACCTCCTGCGCAAAGCTGGTTACATATCCAGCGAGGACATATCGACCGCGGTCTATATTGCATCCCTGCTATCAAAGCCATTGCTTGTGGAAGGGCAGCCTGGCGTCGGAAAAACAGAGCTTGCAAAGGCCATTGCGAAGTCGCTCGATCTCGAACTGATTCGGCTTCAGTGTTACGAAGGCATCGATGATACGAAGGCAATCTATGAGTGGGAATATTCGAAGCAGCTCCTCTATGCCCAGCTTCTGAAAGACAAAATCGACGACATCTTAAAAGGTACCAAGGGGCTTTCCCCTGCGATGGATAAATTGAAAAAGTTCAACAGCACTTTTTTTTCGGAAGAATTCCTGATCAAGCGCCCGTTGCTCCGGGCAATATCGTCACCGGACCCCGTTGTCCTTCTCATCGACGAGGTCGATAAGTCCGAACCGTCGTTCGAGGCACTTTTGCTCGAAGTGCTGAGCGATTATCAGATCACCATTCCCGAGATAGGAACCATAAAAGCGAAGTCCATCCCCTTCGTTCTTCTGACGAGCAACAACGCACGGGAACTTTCCGACGAACTCAGACGCAGGTGTATATACCTTTACATGAATATGCCGGACAGTGCGAGGCAGATGGAGATAATAAAGGCGAAGCTTCAGGGAATCGTGCCTGAGGACTTTCTCGGTACGATTAACGGCATGCTCTCTCTCATCAACGCACAGGATTTAAAGAGGCCGCCCAGCCTTTCCGAGATCATCGACTGGTCTGTATCCATGGCTTCGGCGGGTCTGGGAAAGAGTGAGGTGTCTCTCTCTTCGCTCGGCAGCCTGCTCAAGGACAGCGCGGATCAAAAGAAGGCATTCAACGCGTTATGGAAGTCAAAGAATCAATAAAGTTTACCACAAAGATTTACAATTTTCTCTCGGGCCTCGGCATGCCGGTATCGCCCGTTGAATTTGCACAAACCGTCTATAGCATCGAACAGGCAAAACCAAAAACCTATGAGACCCTGAAGAGGATCATTGTTCCCATCATGGCGAGAAATAAAGAGCAGCATCTCCTGCTCCTTCAGATCATCGATTTCCTCCTCAATACCTCTGAGGATTGGGAACACTTCGGTGATTCTATGGGAATAAAGCATATCGATCCGTTAATCCTTCGGGAATCCGCACCGACCATTGCAAAAATATTGGATTGGGTTGCTCATCCCGAACTATTTTATAAACGCCTGCAGGAGCTCTATCTGGAACTT
>JAMDCL010000018.1 GCA_023489065.1 Deltaproteobacteria bacterium
TGCGGGAGAGGGCAAGGGTGAGGGGGCGATCTTGTTGATATATAATGTATTTTTCACCCTCCCTTTATCCCTCCCGTCAAGGGAGGGATATAAAATGGAATTGTCGGACAGCCTGCTAAGACGGGGATTATGGAAGAAAAAAGGACGAGATAATCTCGCCCTTATAATAAAAAATCCCCCTTCCTCCCCCTTTATTAAAGGGGGAAGCTACAAATTCCCCTCTTTGGAAAAGAGGGGATAGGGGAGATTTTTCAATAACGTTTAAAGTTTTCTTTGCATTTTGCATCAAAGTTACCAAAAAAAAATCTAATAGCGGGATTAAAGAAAAAAACCAGATTGCCTCGCCCTTATAATAAAAAAATCCCCCTTCCTCCCCCTTTATGCAAGGGGGAAAAGAGGGGGATTGAAATACGTATCTCTTACCAGATCGGGTTCTTACCAATTGATGCCGTATAAGGCATCCCTGCGTTTGTAGAATCTGTAAACAATCCGAAGATGCCGCCTGCAATGACCTTGTCAAGACTAAAGACCGATGCCGGGGTGAAACCCGCCGGTGTTGCAGCAGGACAGGTTCCTGCACCGCAGAACTCAAGCATCTGGCTTAAGTCGATAGAAAGCACACCGCCCATGGTAGGATCATTAAACGATATGTACGGAATTATCGCGGGTATGGTCAACTGCATTCCCAGCAGACTGCCGGAGAACAACGGACCTGCAGTAGTGGGTACTGAAATACCGTCTGTAGCTATTGAATTGGTACCATCGGTAAAGTGCTGTGCATCACCTGCCTCATAATACCATGGCACGCCTATTGTTGTAGCGGTGACCTCCGCCTCTACCTGGAACTGCCCGACCGGTGTTGTTGTAGTCCATGATTTTGTTGATAATGTCGGGAAGAATGTCCTCAATGGCACAGGCGTCGCAAAGAGCGCATGCGGATTAAGGCTGAGAACATTTGTCTGGAACGAAGCAGATGTCAAACCAACAGAGGCGATCAGGTTGTTCATATCTGTAGGCACAATAGACGGGGTCCCGTTTGTCAGGTTGTCTGAAAACTCTGTCAGCAATGCATCCAGCGCCGGCATAAATTTGTTCGATATCATGTTCGGCAGGGTAATCGGCTGTCCCGCTAAGCTTTCCCATGTACTATTGGTGTAGTACAAAGCTCCAACGGTAAAGGTATCACCGCCATCAACCTCACCGTCGCCGTTCACATCGGTATAGGATATAACCTTGCTTGTATTGCCCTGGTCCTTTTGCAGGCTGGCATTCAAGCCTTGTATCTCTTTCAAAGCCGCATTGATTTCATTACCTGCATTGGTTATATCAGTCGGCCCTGTACCAAACGTGTTGAATGCAAGAAGTGTTGGTGCTGCCGCGAATATACTTCCAAGGCCTCTCACAAGCCCTATCGGGTCGGACAAATTCAGGCTCGGCAGGCCGGGGCCACCGGGGCCTAACAAAGAGATAAGAGCAGAGGTATCAAGTGAGTGCGCACTCAGAATATTGATGAATGCAAGTAAGGAATTTGCAGTAGAACCGAGAACCTTTGCCTCTGCGGGCCCCCACTGTGACCCGAAGGAAAACTGCTCAGTCACCGAAGATGGAATGGATGATAAGAGTCCGGAAAGAGAAGATGAAAGCGATGAAAGACTTTGGAGGGAACTTAAGTCCAGCTGTACGGTCACAGGAAGGGTCGCAAGGGTAAATTCGCATGCGTTGGCTTCTATGACCGAGGTCCTTGTCGGTATGTCGGAAAGATCCATGCTGACACCGGTAAATAAGCTGGCAATATTGTCGCCAATCAAACCGGTTTCTAAATTAGAAATAATGTACTGAAGCTGGGTCTGTGCAAGGTCCTGAACGTCAGCCAGTGTATAGATCCATTGACACGAACAATTATTCGGATCTGACTGCAAGATGTTATAACATTTTGATTTTGCACCCAGAGGGTTGTTCGCCGCCAGGGCATCAGACGCCGCCTTAATCGTAGCCGCTGTGTTTGAACCTCCTGAACTACTACTGCTTCCGCAACCGAAACCTGAGAACGCGATAAGCATCGCAACTGCTGAAAGACCGAGAAGTTTAAAGACATTTGATTTCATACTCTCCCCCTTAGATTTTTCTTTTTTTTATCATGGAAAATATGCGGCGTCAAGGGGTTTAAAAACCAAGCTTGCTTATCTCAAAAATATCAGTTCTTCCCGGAATGAACGCAATTCATTGATCAGAGCGTCAAACTTGGCATCGATAGCATCTACTTTTTTATTTAATGTCTGATACCCTTCCATCACAAGCTCAAATTTAGTATCTATGTTTTCAAGCAGTATTTCAAAGTGTTCCTTACCTAATGTATTTTTCTTATTTTTATTCATTTGTGCTACCTTTTATAAAACGATATAAATCAATATTAAGCAAACAGTCAAGAGTTTTTTTGGATCGGATTTTACTCCCTTCTTTACATACCTGCGTCAACTCTCGAGCGTTATCTCTCTTGTTTAAGAGTCTGTTCGACAAATTCCTTTTTTCTCCCTCGACTAGCATGTCGGCTTGAAGCCGACGTTGCAGTTTCTTGCCCTTCCGGGTGTCATTCCCGCGAAAGCGGGAATCCATCCTCTCCTTTCTTTACCTTGCAGAACCGTAAACAAATAACTGGATTCCTGCTCAAGAATACCTCCGAAGAATCTCACGGGCAGGAATGACAAACAAAGTGATTCAGATGCTCGCCGACTTTGCCGTTTCTCGTCCTTCCGGGTGTCATTCCCGCGAAAGCGGGAATCCATCCTCTCCTGTTCTTTACCATGCAGAACGAGAAACAAAAAACTGGATTCCTGCTCAAGAATACCTCCGAATAATCTCAC
>JAMDCL010000153.1:0-1995 GCA_023489065.1 Deltaproteobacteria bacterium
GCTTGAATACCGGCCTCCGTATATCGCCGGTCAGGATAAACGGTATCTCAACCTGTCCTTGCTGGTTTTTAATGAGCTGTCCGGCTGTTCCGCCGACACCGTTGGAGATTCCCCTGGAAAGCGTGCCGGTTGCATGATAATTGAGATTTGAATCCAGATCGAAATACCCGTTTGCCGTTACGTTCACGTCGTTGCTGATCATTTTCAGATCGTTCGTCGTTACCTTCCCGTTATCGATGACCGCGTCCATTTTCATGTTATGGATCTTTGTCGTGTTCCCGGCATGAATGTTCGCAAGCTTTGCGACATCCGATAACTTCGAAAGGATGGAAAACGTTTTTATCTCGCCGTCTGCAAGCGTAAGAGTACCATTACCCGAGACCGTACGCTTCAGTTCTTTTGCGTTTCCATGCAGCGCAATGTCCGTCCCAAGCTTGCCGCTCATGACATCCTTGTAGGTGGTAAAGGTGGCAAGCATATCGCCAAGGTTCAATCCGTTCGCCTTTAGTTTTACATTGTACGGCTGTTCCTTGTTCATACCAACGGTGCCGTTTGCCGCTATATTGCCGGAAAATGTCTTTACATCAAATTTATCCAGTATGATGGTCCCCTTTACGATCCTTGCCAGTGCTACCAGATCGTTGAACGATGCCTTCTTAACAACACCTTTCTTCACATTCGCCGACAGGGTTATATCGGCCTTATCCAGAATAGAGGGCTTTGCTGCTCCCTGCTGAGCAGCAGTTTGCTCTTTCGGATGTTCTTCTTTGGCCTTTGATGCGGGCATCAATTCATCGACATTCAGGTACGGAGACACAACATTCAGCCTGCCCTGCGGAGCGGAAAAATCATGGATCGTTCCGTTTGCTTTGACCTCGGACTGGCCGATCTGGACAAGCATGGATTTCAAATTCACACTGTCACGGGTGAATACCGCATCCATGTTAAAGGATTTCAAAGGCTTGGGCAGAGAGGCAATATCCGCGGATACATCCTTTACCTGCAGACTGCCCTGAACCGCAAGCGCCTTCGGATTTTTGAATGCTCCGTGAGCATCTGCCTCGAGCACAAAACTCCCTTTTGCTTTGTATGACTTTATCATGGGGACGGTGTCTTCCAATGACTGAATCTGTATTGCGTTCGTGTGAACATGGATCGCCCCGTTCATGTCACCTGCCATCGTGACCTTACCGGCAGCATCCATTGCCAGCTTGTCCAGAATGAATTTTATGTCACTGATGGTAACCGCGTTCCCATCCTTGGAAATATCATACGACAGGCTCAATGGTACCGAGGCGGGCTTTACAAACATCTTTTCATAGCTTATTTTGGCATTTGCCAGATCAACGGTACCCTGTACGCCTACCATGGTTTTGGTCGTACGGACGGTCGTCTTCATACTCCCGTCGCCGCTGATGCTTACATTCTCCGGCAATGATTTGCCGAGCGGGCTGTAGAACGCCAGCAGTTTCTCCATGGACAACTGCCTGGAGGCAAGGTCCAGATTGACTGTTTCTGCGGCAAGATTGGTATTGCCCTTTATACCGAGATCGATACCGTCGGATTTCACGGTAACATCCTTTATCGTTAACATTTTTTCTTTTGGTATAAACTGCAGGTTGTTGCTTATGGAAAACGGGCTTACCGTGCCGTTGGTAAGGGCAAGTCCCGTGAGCTGGATCGTTCCGTTTATATCCATAGCGCCGGAGGATTGTGAGTTGAGTTTTTCATCGACATCGAGCGTGCCTGCACTCAACGGCATTGCCTTTACCCCCGCAAGAGACATGACATACGGTATATCGATGTGCTTCAACGAGACGGTTATATTGAGCGGCAGGTGTTCCACGGATACCTGCTTGCCGGTCGGGCCTACTTTTCCGTTTATATCGAGCCGTGCGTCTTTTAAATTGTCGAAGGAAACACCCACCGATACCTTGAATGCCTTTTTGACATTAAAACCATACACACCGAGGTTGATGTGGTTGAGCCCGTACT
>JAMDCL010000153.1:2005-15067 GCA_023489065.1 Deltaproteobacteria bacterium
CAATCCTTTTATCACCCCGTCGGTCAGAGAAAACTTATCAAGGTAAAATCCCTCCGGTATACCGGTCGATGGTTTGGCTGTTGCGGTTATTTTTTCCGCAGGTTTCTCAGCCTGTTTTTGCAATAGATCGGAGAAATTATACGTTCCGCCCGGATACCGGATAATGTTTATCGCCGGCTTTACCAGTATTACCTTGCTGATGGCTATTTCTTTTTCCAACAGCGGCAGGAGTTTTACGCCTACTTCTACGTCCTCGACATGGACAAACGGTGTCTTCGCAGGCACCTTCTCCTGAACGGTAACATTCTTCAATTCCACGCCGAGTCCGGACAGTATCGTCAGCCGTAAATGCTCGATTGAAACCTGCCGTCCGATTGCCTTGCTCGCAGGACCTGTTATCTTGCTTATATAGTTATCGAGATTGATAACAAAGGGGAGTACAAGCAGGATACCGAGGATCACGACAAGCGTTATTACCGAATACAAAAATAATTTTTTCAACTTCATTTACTTTACCTCTTTTAAATTTCTTCTTAATAGTTCATTTACCACTGACGGGTTCGCCTTCCCGCCGGTTGCTTTCATCACCTGTCCCACAAAAAAGCCGAACACCTTCTCCTTGCCGGCACGGTATTGCTCCACCTCTTTTTGATTTTTTTCCATGATCGAATTTATTATCTCCCGAATCTCCTTCTCGTCCGAGATCTGTTCGAGTCCAAGCTCCTTGATAAGTCCGTCCGGCTCTTTACCGGTTTCTACCATGCGCTCGTAAACCGATTTCGCGATCTTTCCGCTTATCGTCCCGTCCTCAACGAGGCCCAGGAGTTTTGCTGTTTGGGCTGAGGTGACCTTAAAGGACCCTATACCGGTATCGATGTCTTTGATGAACCGCAGCATCTCGCTCATGATCCAGTTGCTTGCGGTTTTCGGCTTGTCGAACAGCTTGACCATGTCCTCGAAATAGCCGGCAAGGTCACGCGATGCCGTAAGCACCTCCGCATCATACTGCGGAAGGTTATAACCGGCAACAAACCTTTTTGCCTTTGCATCCGGCAGCTCGGGTACGCTTTTGCGTGCCTCCTCCAAAAGCGAGTTGTCCACCTCGAGGGTCAGGAGATCGGGTTCCGGGAAATACCGGTAATCATGGGCCTCTTCTTTCGATCGCATGGACTTTGTCGTCCCCGACGCCTCATCCCAGAGCCTTGTTTCCTGAACGATGGTGCCTCCGTCTTCCAGGACATCGGTTTGCCTTTTTATTTCATATTCCAGGGCTTTATGAATAAACCGGAACGAGTTCATGTTTTTGAGCTCAGACTTTACGCCGAGCTGGGTCTGTCCCTTTGGCCTTACCGATATATTCGCATCGCAGCGCATTGAACCCTCCTCCATATTGCCGTCGCATATACCCAGATATAAAAGGATTGTCCTGAGCTTTTTCAGATACGCCACGGCCTCGTCCGGGGTTGCCATGTCCGGCTCCGACACGATCTCGAGAAGCGGTATACCCGACCTGTTGAAATCGACAAAGCTTGTGCCGTCATGGTTGTGCATGAGTTTGCCCGCATCCTCTTCTATATGAATGCGGTTGAGCCTCACATCCTTGGTGCCGCTGTCCGTTTGTATTCGAATGATACCATCTTTATTTATAGGCAATTCGTATTGTGATATTTGATAGCCCTTGGGCAGGTCCGGATAAAAATAGTTCTTCCGGGCAAAGACGCTCCGTTTTTCTATCGTGCCTTCGACTGCCATCGACAGCATGCATGCATACAGGACGATCTTTCTGTTGAGCACCGGCAGTACACCCGGCATACCGAGACAAACCGGACATACATGTATATTCGGTTTGAGCGCAAAGACCGTCGAACAATCACAAAACGTTTTTGTCTGGGTCTTCAACTGAGCATGCACCTCAAGACCTATGACCGCTTCATATTCCATCAATAACCTCGACTATTATAATTACCCCGAATATGTGCACGTTTTTTGTTTGAAATCAACCAACCTCACTCCCGCAGGGGAAGGTGCGGGCTTCACTGCTCACGCGGCCCCACGTTTGGCCGGCGTTTTCAAAAAACGGACGTTGATGAACAAGCCTATAGACAGTAAACCGGCAGCCAGCAGAGGTACTGTCCGGTACCCTGCTGCAGCGGCAATCCCTCCGCCGGCCAGAGAACCGGCAATGGCTGCCGCACCGCTCGCAGCGTTGTACAGCCCCATTGCTTCGCCTTCACCGAGGGAGGACGAGGCCGCCGTAAATGCGACGCTGCTCACGCTGATCGGAGACCATGCGAGGACGATGACCCCGAATACGAGAAGAGAAGCGGCACCCGTGGAATGCGCCGGGAAAAAGGTTAAAATCCATAAACACAGGAATGCAAGGATCCTTATCAGGACGGATGCATTCAGTACGCTGAGTGTACCGATCCTGTCCGACAACCGTCCGGACGGCGCATACAGGAACAGACCGGCTGCCGCAGCGACGGCAAATCCCGCCGACGACAGCACCGGGCTTACCTTGAAAAGGCTTTGGTACAGTACGGGGTACAGGGAGAATATACCTGTTGCCCCGGTATATACAAACAGCCACCCGATCAGGAAAATACCGAACTGCGAAGAGAATATGGACTTTAAGTTCCTGAGAGCATGCATGCTCACGTTATGGTGCGCCCTGCCGGGGCTGCTTATCGCCCATTCACCATGTCGGATGACGGCAGGTTTTGCACGGACGGGTACAGGGGGCTTGCGGGGCGTGCGCACGGTATACGCCGCCACGATCAGTGCTGCTGCACCGATGGCAGAGGTGATCAGAAGCCCCTCGGAGATCCGGCTGCTGAAAAGGCCGGCGAGGAGCAGACCGGCGACCTGGCCGATGCCGTAAAATGTCTGGAACCATCCTATGCGGCTGTCCCATTGTTCCTTCGGGTAGACCTCCACGATCAACAGGTTTGCGACGGTCGAAACCGCAGCCATACCCGTGCCGGCGAGCAATGCGAGCACAACCCTCGGCAGCAAGCCCGGGAATTCCGGGAACAGCCCTATCGCGACTGCGACAATACCCAGTCCGGAAAGCACCACCGCCCGGTGCAGCCGGTACCGGTCGCACAGGAAACCGAAGCCTCCCGCAAACAGCCCGCCGATGTTGAGCGCTGCCATGATGATACCGATACTGCCTGCACCGGCACTGCTCACCGAGAGCGGGATAAGGATCGGCACGATGCCGACCGCAAGAGCGCCGAACAGCACGTAGACAACGTACCAGGGAGAAAACCAGTCGCGCAGCTTGAGCATCTAAGCCCTGACGGTCACACCGTAATCCCGGCCTTCCCAGCGCTGCTGCTCCGGCCAGAAGAACGTAAACACAATGTCCGTGCCTGCTGCCATGCTCCCCGCATCTATATCGACAATATGCATACCCATGCCCGTATCCTTTGAAGCCGTGTCATGGACCGTGTTCCAGTGATCGGAACTCCAGTGAACAAGGGCGGGTGTCACGGTTTCTATCCTGAGCACGCCTCCCTTTCCGACACTCCTGCATTTCTGATTGAATTTCCATGCGTAGAGCGCCGAGCCCTGTTTTCCCACGACATACCTTTTATAAACCCCGGACATCATGTCGAAGACTTTGTTGTCGCGGATGGAGCGAAGGAGCTTGATGTACTCCGCGTGCGCCCACACCAGGGGCATTGCGGAACCGGATGGACGTCCGTAAAACAACTCTCTTCCCGGCACGTCGGGTGCATCCCATACCTGTTCGGATATGAGCCCCGATTCATTGCTGAACCTCTCCATATCGTGCAGGAGCTGCTTTGCCCCGGCGATGTTGCCGGCCTGGAGTTCGTAGTGCGCCCTCTCTCCGGTCAACAGGGGCCAGAGCCGCCCTCTTCCCGTACCGTTATACGCACTCCCGTCCTGATGTTCGCCATAGCCGTCATCGTTGTACCGGTGCCAGGAGGTGCCGTATGGCGTCCGACTTTTGAGCATGGCATCAACAACCGTGAGGGTATTGACGATACGGGGATCGTCCGGCGCCCTGAGCCCGAACCTGACAAGTGCAAGGAAATCCGTACTGATGATGGTTGCGGCTGCTTTGAGATTTTCCCCGTAAGGACGGTTCTTGATCGGCACAAAACCGTGGGTCGGGGAGGCAGCGCTGGATGTGTCCGGAGGAGCGATCCTGACATAATAACCGTCTACGTCCATCCGGCCCGCAAGCGCGGTGCCTTTTACATATACCCATCTCTCGATGGCCGCATTCCACATGTCCGCTGTTTCTCTCATATAACCTGCCTTATCATGCATACCCTGCTCGTCTGCGAATTCCGCAGCCACGATCAGCGCGGCTATTTCAACCGCGAGTGTAAACGGCGAGTAGCCGGGGTCTTCTTCCCACCGGTCCTGCTGTGTGACAGGCCCGTTTCGAAGGATGAACCCGGCGGCCTTTTCAACCATGCTCCGCGGGTCGAGTGTGCCGAGCGTGCCTTCCCGCTTCAACATACCCGCAAGCAGGATGGGAAAGGCCGTTTCGTCCAGTTGTATGCCTCCCCAGAACGGCGTTCCGTCCCGCCACATGTTCTGCGGCCAATGCCCGTCAGCCTCCTGCGTCGTCATCAGATAAAACAGTACCCTGCGTGCCGAACCGTAGTCGCCCGCAGCAAGAAAACCCCCCGCCGTTTCGACGAGGTCCCTGGGCCATATAAGATGGTACCCGCCTATATCGTCGTCTCCGGTCGCCTGTCCCCATGGTATGGAGAGTGATGCAATAATAGCGCCGGGCTCGTTTTTTTCTTCGTGTGTCTTCAGCACGGCAGTACTCGCACGGTAATGGTTTACCTTTTTTTCCGGAGATGGACTGTGTAGATCCAGCAGACCTTTTTGATAGGATGTCCAGCCCTCGATATACTCTTTTTTGCATGTATCGAAGCCTTTGAGCAGGGATGCCCGTGCACTGTTGCCCGCCTCAGACATCGTCCTGCCAAAACCGATGGAGAGGACAAACTCCCCGTTGTCCTGTGCGGGATCGATCTCTCCGGTCATCGCGACATTACCGTCGTATGCACCGGTATATTCCCATGTCAGGATCTTGTGGCGGTAAAGGTCCTGCCATCCGTCGGATACGCCGACGAACCCGACAGACCGTTTTATAAAGCCGGCTGAGCAGGCGAGTGCAATCGCCGTCCCTTCCCTGAAAGCGAATAACATGGGAACGCCTTTATATTCCCCGCTTACCGCGCTGTTTCCGTATCCCCTGTTTCCTATATGCGGGGCAAGCAGGACGTAGAGGTGGTAATCCTTTGCAGCGCCCCTGACCGGGACGAACCGCGTGCGCTGGAGCACGGTGTTTCTCCCGGGGTCCGTGATAATCTCTTTGTGTATCTCGTACCTGCCCTGCATGCATGCATTGACAAGGCTGAAGCCGGGGACACCGTCTTCGAGGTATGCTGCCCCGGGCACTGCATGCCGCTTTTCTTCCGAAAAGAACGATGCCCCGTCCGTCACAATCATGCCCATGTCCCTGGTGCATGCCTGATCGATACCCGGATAATAGATCTCGTTGATGATGCCGTGGCTCACGGTAAACCATACACGGCTGTTAGCGCTGACAGCCGTACCGACCCCGCTCTTGGCGCTGGATGTCCATTTTGGTTCCATGCCGGGCCTGCCCGGCGCCTGTTTCAGCATACCATCACCCCCATTGTACGACGGTCTTAATTTCTTCGGCCGCGCTGTGCATGAACGCATCCTGCCCCTTGTCATAGGGGACCCTCTGCGTGATAACCCGGTCAATCGCGTTTCCGTAAGCCTGCCTGAACTTCATCAGGTCGTCGACTGCCATCCGGTAATGGGTCTTACCGGCATTGACACTGCCGATCATGACCTGGTTGTTTAAAACAAGCCTGCGTATGATGTCAGGGCCCTGTACCTGCAGGGGCCTGTCACCGCCGGGGATACCGGTCAGGACGTACAGACCGTTGATACCGAGTGCGTCGAGCAGGTTGAATTCAAGGGACGCGACACCTGTCGCTTCGAAGATCATGTCCATGGGCCCGTACGTTTTTTGTATGTCGCCGACCTTCACCTTTTTGCCGTCAATATACGTTCCGCCTATGTCCCCGAGCACCCGTGCCCGGGGCGAGTCCTGGCCGACAACATCCAGTCCGTACACCTTTGCCCCCCTGAGTCTGAGGATAAAACCCGCAAGCAGTCCTATCGGTCCGATGCCCGCGACCAGGATGTTTCTGCCCGCCAGAAACCCGGCGGTATCCCGGACATACGGCAGGCGGCTTTTCTGTACAAGGACGCTTTCATCGATCGCCTTTTCGGCCACGGAGAGCGGCTCTGCCAGGACACCGATGTCCCTGAGCTGCGCGGGAACCGGTACGCAGTAGTCCTCTTTATCCACTACAAACCCGGTCTGGTACCCGTCGCGCCCCCATATACCCCGTTCTGTGTAGCCGCCCGAAGTGCACATATCAGGCCTGCCCATGGCGCATGCATCACAATGCCCGCAGCCCCTGCGTACGGTAAAAGCGATATAGTCCCCCGCCTTGACCTGCGTAACGTCCTTGCCCGTTTCGTGCACCACACCGAACATTTCGTGTCCTATGACAAGGTCTTTCCGATCCGGGGCAGGCAGGGACCTTCCGCCGTTCGCCTCTTCACGGTCTGTCCCGCAAATGCCGACGTCGAGGATCTTCACCTTGATATCGTCCGGTGATTGCAGGCGGGGTTCGTCCCTCTCCACAAAAAAAACCCCGGGCTTACCCGGGTTGACTGCTATCGCCTTCATACATCCTCCTTGCAGCAACTCTGTAACATGCTCAAAAGATAGTAACCATTCGGGGTATGTCCAGAGAAAATAATCTTATCACCCTTTCCGATTTTGTGGAAATGTGCCGGAGGGTTGTGGTATCCTGGAAAGCAGAGGGGGTGGAACATGAAGATACCTGCAAAATACTCGACGAAGGAAAAGGACGGCAGGGTACGGTGCGAGCTCTGTCCGTACAACTGTCTGATAGCTCAGGGGCACAGGGGGGTCTGCGGCATACGGAGCAACAGGGACGGCGTTCTCATCGCGGAGACGTACAACACGATCAGTGTCATGAATCTCGATCCCATAGAAAAAAAACCGCTCTATCATTTCTATCCCGGCTCATCCATTCTCTCGGTCGGCACCATCGGATGCAGCTTCAACTGCATGTTCTGTCAGAACTGGGAGCTCGTGGAGGGCCAGGCACCCGTGCACGAAACGACAAAAGAGTACCTCTACGAGCAGGCAAAACGAACGGATTCCCTCGGCATTGCCTTTACCTACAACGAGCCGTTCATCTGGTTCGAATTCGTTGAGGAGACTGCGAAATTCTTCCACGAAAAGGGTATGAAGAACGTGCTCGTCTCGAACGGGTTCGTCAATCCCCAGCCGCTCGAGGACATTATCCCCCTCATCGATGCGATGAATATAGACCTCAAGGCCATGGACGATGATTTCTATAAGAGGTTGTGCAAGGGCAGGCTTGAACCGGTAAAGCACACCATCGAATATGCCCTGAAAAAGGGCGTGCACGTCGAGCTGACAAACCTGCTGGTTACGGGATACAACACCTCCGAAGACCAGATAACGAGACTTGTCGATTATGTTGCATCCCTCGGCAAAGATACAATCCTCCATTTCTCGCGCTATTTCCCGACCTATAAACTCGATGCTCCGCCGACTCCGGTGGAGGTGCTCGAATTCGCCTACGCTTACGCAAGCAGGAAGCTCGACTATGTGTACGTGGGCAATGTCATCGACAGTAAAACGGACAGCACCTACTGTCCGAAATGCAAGAACCTCCTCATCGAACGGATCGGTTATACCGTCGGGATAAGAGGCCTGAAGGGCAACCGATGCGGCGCGTGCGGTGAACCGATCAATATCAGGGTTTCATGAGGATAACAGCCGATCTGCACGTTCACTCCAAGTACAGCAGGGCGACAAGCAAAGACATGGACGTGGACAGCATTGCCCTGTGGGCGCACCGCAAGGGCATCAACCTTGTGGGCACCGGAGACTTCACCCACCCTGCATACGTCAAAGAGCTGAAACAAAAACTCGTACCTGAAGAAGACGGGCTCCTTGCGCTCAAAAAAAAGGACCGGGGTGTCCGCTTCATGCTGACGACGGAGATCAGCACTATTTACTCCTCCGGAGGCAAGACCCGGCGCATCCACACCGTCCTCACTGCCCCGTCGTTCGAGGCGGTCAACAGGATTTCCCGGACGCTTTTAAAGTTCGGCAGGCTCGATTACGACGGCAGGCCCATATTCGGGTTCAGTGCGAAAGACCTCGTCAAACTGGTCATGGATGCGTCTTCATCATGCATGGTAATACCCGCACACGCGTGGACACCGTGGTACTCTGTTTTCGGTTCGAAATCGGGCTTCGATTCGATCGAAGAATGTTTCGAGGAACAGGCACAGCACATCCATGCCATCGAAACCGGGCTTTCATCCGATCCTCCCATGAACTGGCGCGTCAAGGCACTCGACAAAATCACGCTCATTTCTAACTCCGACGCACATTCGCCGGAAAAACTCGGCAGGGAGGCGAATGTGTTCGAATGCGCGATGTCCTATCAGGACATCATCTCGGCCATACAATCCAAGGACAAGAAACGGTTCCTTTATACCGTGGAGTTTTTCCCTGAAGAAGGTAAGTATCATTTCGACGGGCACCGCACCTGCAAGATCAGTTTTTCTCCCGAACAGTCCCGGAGGCATGACGGGATCTGCCCGGTCTGCGGCAAGCCCCTGACCATCGGTGTCCTGAGCCGCGTCGAGGCCCTTGCTACAAGGAAAGACGGCGTGATGCCGGACCATGCAATACCCTTCCGGCACCTTATCCCGCTCAAAGAGATCATTGCGGACCTCCTGGGCATCGGCGTCAATACGGCCGGGGTAAACAGGCTGTACACCGGGATTGTGATAGAGAAAGGCATACCCGAGCTCGATATCCTGCAGACGATGCCTGAAGAGGAGTTACGGCACGTTGTTCCGGAGAACATTCTGACGGGGATCATGAAGGTCAGGAACGGCTCGGTAACGATTGCGCCGGGGTATGACGGAGAATACGGCAGTATCAGCATCGCCGGAGATGCAGAATAAACGTCCCGGGCGTTATTTTTACGCACCGGAATTTTCAGAAAATCAGTTTGTCTGTTTATCCGGCCTTATTTTTTTAAATGTCTCTTCCGGGCTAAAAGGTGTATTGGACACCGAGTATCCAGAAGATATCCATCCGGTAAATCCCGGGCGGCGGGGTCCGGTTGTATTCGATGATATTGGATACCTTGAGGGCCAGGTTCCCTGCCAGCGCCGATGTGAGGCTTGCTTCGTTTCTCGTCGTGTAGTTGTCTTTCTTGTCGAGGCGGTCATACATGACGAAATATTCGGAAAAGCTTACCATCTTGCCCAGTGCCCACAAAAAGGTACCGGCAGCACGCAGGGTACTCCACGAGCCGTCCGTACCGACAAAGTGGTCCTCGGTGAAATATGAGTAACCTGCTTCCACCGAAAGGGTGGCCGATGGAGTGCTCCATAGCTGATATCCTACGCCGGGTCCTTCAGCGGTACGCAGGCGGAGGTCCCTGAATTTATCCGACAGCATCTCCACATCGGCATAACCGTAAAAAGCATCCGTAAAAAGGTGCTCATATTTTGCCGAGCCGAAGACATTGCGGGCAGACATCACCCCTTCGCTCTGTGCATAGTTATAGAGGAACCGGAGGCCGGCGTTGTCCCATGTCGACTTCCAGAGGACATTTGCCCCTATGGATGCACTCAGGACATGGGCATTGCCGTTTTGCGTATTGGCACCGGCTGTGACAGATCCGGTCACCGTGCTTGGCGGCGGATTCAATGCCCGGATCTGATCCCAGTTCAGGGTGGAAGGGGACACGCCCTGGCCGGTTTGGATCTCGAGATTACCGTTATTTCCCACAGCAAATGTTCCCTTGACCGATGTTCCGTTTTTCATCTGCACGTTCAACGGTTCCGTCATGGTAATCTTGCTGATTGTATTTGTCTTTACAGTAATCGGCGACGAATAGTCAGTGAATATGACGAGCGATCCTTTGCTCCCCCCGGTAATCTTCCCGGTGATCGTATCGCCGTTCTTGAGCACGACGGTATCTGCGCATACGGCCTGCACACTCAAAAGAACCACCGCAGCAATACCTCCACAAAATCCCAAAAAACGTTTTGGAATCATGTCCGTTTTCTCCCGTTTTTTCTCTTTTACTATCCTATTCCAGATCGTACGTCAATGTATTGTCCCATACCGGTGTCTCCGGTGCCTCACCCGTTGTTCTGTGCTCTTTGGATTGACTTATGGCATGGTTGATATACGCTGAGAAAGCATTTGAAAGACTACCAAACGGAGGAGATAAAATGCCCGAAGATATTAAAAGAGTATTGGGATCTTTTGTGGTTCTATTCATGATCATAGGTGCCCTTGTGTCCTGCTCATCCAAAAAATCTTCAACGACGCTGCCGCCCCTAACGACAAAGACGCTCAGCTGGATCAAGGAGGCAAACGGTGTGCTCGTCGATCAGTACGGCAGGCAGGTACTCCTGCACGGCGTCAATGCTAAATTCGAAGATCTTTTCGACGTGACCTTCAGCGACGGCCGGACGCGCAACGAAGACCTTGCACGTTTCACCGATGCGCAGATACAGCAGATGGCACACCTCGGTTTCAATTTCATCCGTCTAGCTGTCAACTGGAGCGGGCTCGAGCCGACAGAAGGAACATTCAGCTATGCAGACCTTGATCTTTTGGACAGCGTTCTCAAGAGCGCACAGAATGCCGGCATTTACGTGTTGATAGATTATCATGAAGACGCATATTCGAAGGAGATCGGAGAGGACGGCGCCCCCCTCTGGGCAATCATACCCACGCCGACCACCCTGCTCAGCGGTCCGATAGCGCAGGGGCCGAACCTTTCATGCCCGTGCTATGATTTGAACCTCAGACGCACGTCCGCACCGGTGCTCGAGGCGTTCAACTCCTTCTGGGAAGACGTGGACAGCCTGCAGGAGCGTTTTATGCCGCTTTGGCAGCTCGTAGCATCGCGGTATGCGGACGACCCTGCGGTCATCGGGTTCGAGGACATGAATGAACCTGTTGCAATCCAGACGCCCAACGGACTGAAACTGCTCGACGATTTTCACGTCAAAGCGGCAAAGTACCTGCGCCAGGTAGACAACAATCATCTGTTCTGGCTTGAGCCCGAGGTGACGACACGCAACTTCTCGCTCAAATATCCCCTGCGCGCGACCCCGTTTCCGGACAGGAATTCCGTGTATGCGTTCCACCTGTACCCCGGACTCGCGGGTTTGAATTTTTCGACCTACGGCGATTGGTTTTCCGCCCTGACTGCCACCTTTAATTCCGCCCTTGCAGAGGCGCAATCCTACGGTGCTGTCCCGGTGCTCGACGAGTGGGGTACGAACCTGCACCTCGGTTCCTTTGCGGACCAGCGGCCGTACATAGCGGCTGTTTTGGAACTCGCCGACGAACGGTTTATCGGCAATGCTTTCTGGGACTGGACCGACTTCGGAGACAGTGCAACGGACTCCTGGGGATGCTACTCGTGGGACTATACGGTCAATGGATTTACCGCATCACAGCCGGGCCTCGATACCCTTGCCGAGCCGTACCTGCTTGCTGTCCCGGGAAGGTTCGTCAGCAATGTCTTTGACTATGCTACAAATACCCTGACCGTTACGTTCAAGGCAAACGGCGGCGAAGGCGCACCGCTTGCGTACATACCGCACCACACCTATCCGGACGGGTTCATCGTCCTGCTTGACGGAAACCAGATCGACGTCAGTATAGACCCGTACACACAGCGGGTATTGATACCCTGGCAGGGACAGGCCGGGCAACACACCGTTGTTATCGAGCCACAGCCCGTGCAGGTCCCGGTGCTGAACAAAAAGCAGGGTGTCTAATGGGCCTGGTCAACCTGAGCACGGTATTGGTAAAGGCGCAGAAACAGGGCTATGCCGTCGGCGCATTCAACTTTGTCAACATGGAGATGCTGCAGGGCATCCTCGATGCCGCTGTTGAGGCGCATGCACCCGTGATAATCCAGACGACCGAACAACAGCCGCGGCAACTGCCGGAATTGATGTCGTTCTTCACCTGGATCACGGAAAGCACCTCGAGACCGTCGTCCATGCCATCCGGCATGGCTATACGTCGGTCATGATGGATGCCTCTGACAAAACCTACGGAGACAACCTCGCCATTACAAAACAGGTTGTCCACATCGCCCACATGGCGGACGTCTCGGTCGAGGCTGAACTCGGGAGGCTCAAAGGTATAGAAGACACGGTCAGCGTCGGCGATGCACAGGCATCGCTCGTAGACCCGGAACAGGCACAGGCATTTGTCAGGGAGACCGGCGTCGATGCACTCGCACCGGCGATCGGGACATCTCACGGGGCATTTAAATTCAAGGGCACCCCGAGACTCGACTTGGAGAGACTGGAACGCGTGGCACAACTTACCGGTATCCCTCTCGTGCTCCACGGAGCATCGAGCGTTCCTGCGGATGTCGTCAGTAAGGCCAATGCTTACGGCGCTGCGATCAAGGGTACCGCGGGCGTGCCGGATGACATTATGAAACAGGCAATTAAAAAAGGTATCTGTAAGGTCAATACGGATACGGACCTCCGCCTCTCATTTACCGCCGGCGTACGGGAAGAGCTGACAAAACATCCGGAGGCGTTTGACCTGCGGAACATCCTCGGCCCTGCACGGCAGGCCGTCAAGGCCATGGTCCTGAACAGGATCGAGGTGTTCGGGTCTGCAGGAAAGGGATAAGTGCTGTCGCCATGTCCGGTAATATCATCTCCATAGTCTGACCGCCGGTTGACACCTTCCCTCAATCCCTCCGGTCCGGAGGCTGTATGATGATGTCATTGCGACTTCAATGACCTTGTCAAGCCATTTTTAGGTATATTGGATTAATAGACCTATATGTTTTTACATACCCCGTACCAGATCGCACAACA
>JAMDCL010000132.1 GCA_023489065.1 Deltaproteobacteria bacterium
CGCACGTCTCATCGATATCGGTGACGGCGTCATCTGTGTGGAATTCAATTCCAAGATGAACGCCATTGATGATGATTTGATAGCTATGATCAACAACGGAGTAGACATGCTCGAGTCAAGGCGGGACATTGTCGGCATGGTACTCGGCAATGAAGGCGAAACCTTCAGCGCCGGTGCGAACATTTTTTTAATCCTCATGGCTGCACAGAATAAAGAATGGAAGTCGCTGGAAGGTGCTATAGACGGTTTACACAATGCGAATATGAGAATGAAATATGCGACCAAGCCTATCGTAGCTGCGCCGTTCAATATGGCACTTGGCGGCGGATGTGAGGTAAGTATGCATACGCATAAGATAAGGGCATATGCCGAGCTTTACATGGGACTTGTCGAAGTCGGTGTCGGTGTTATACCGGCCGGTGGAGGGACAAAGGAGCTTTACTTAAGGGCACTGGGAGACAATGTGGTCAAGCCTGACCCGATTAAAGCTGCCATACATACCTTTGAGACAATAGGTATGGCGAAGGTTTCCATGAGTGCAAAAGAAGCTTCCGAATTATACGGTTTCCTCAGGCCGACAGATCAGATCACTCTGAACAAAGATAATTTAATCTATGATGCAAAACAAACCGTTCTGGCAATGGTCAAGGAAGGCTTTAAACCATTAAGACCGAGGACCGATATTGTTGTTGCAGGAAGAGAAGCGCTGGCAACATTAAGACTCGGGGCTCGAAATTTAAAACTTGGTGGTTATATTAGTGAATACGATGAGTTTGTAGCGGATAAACTTATAAATGTTATAGGCGGCGGTGATGTAACACCCGGTACGATTGTAAATGAACAAAGACTGCTCGACCTTGAGAAAGAAGCATTTTTAAGCCTGTGCGGTGAGCAGAAGACTCAGGACAGAATACAATACATGTTGATGAATAATAAACCCCTCCGCAACTAAAAAACGGTGCAGATCTCGGTCCCCTCCGGAGGTCTGCACCACCCCTCTCTTATTTTGTAATCTTTTTAATTGACAATTGACGAGTCACTGTATAAGTTGTCTTTCGTGTTGATTGTTAAGGTAGAATTATTTTTCAAATTATAGAACAGAAAAGAGAAAAAAATATTATGGATAAAATATTGGACAGGATCTGGAGATTTTTTAGTTCCGTAAAGCTTGCGATTGTGCTGATACTCCTCATCATTGCTACAGCTATTATCGGAACAGTGATACAACAGGGGCTTCCCGATGAGGCCTATATACAGCATTACGGAACAGCTACCTTTCATATTCTGAATTCAATTGATATCTTCGATATGTACCACTCGTGGTGGTTTGAACTGTTGCTCATAGTATTCATCGTGAATGTGCTCGTTTGTACATGGGAAAGACTTCCCGCGATCTTTAAAATGTTCTCAAATCCAAAGCTGAAACTGCCTCTGGAAAAAATGAACGCATTCAAGGAAAAAGAAACCATATCCTATAGTGGAGCGAGGGATGCCTTCATTAAAAATTTAACTCAGAAGCTCAGGGAAATATACAAAGCTCCTATTCATAATGATGCAAAAGAAGGAGATTACCTTTATCTTGAGAAAGGCCGTGTTGCGCGGTTTGGACCGTACGTAACCCACATCAGTCTTATCATTATTTTTGTCGGTGTTTTAATCGGGTCTTTTTTTGGTTTTGAGGGATATCTTAACCTTGTTCCGGGAGAAAGCTCATCCATCGTCAGAACGATCCGTGGAAATAAAAAAATTACACTTCCATTCTCAATCCAGTGCAATCATTTTAATGTCGAATTCTACAAATCCGGCATTCCGAAGGCATACAAAAGCGATCTCAGCATATTGTCGGACGACGGTAACATAACAGCCAGAAAAGTCATAGACGTGAACAAGCCCTTGACGTACAAGGGCATTACCATATATCAGGCGTCATACGGTCAGGCAGGCGCAAGTAGTTTTAATCTTGTATTACAGAATGCACGGAAAGGTGAAAGCGACGTTTCACTGAACCTGAATCAGCAGTACAAGCTTACCGATAATACCTCGATTGCCGTACTTGACTATACACAGAATTACCAGGGGTTTGGACCGACCATACTGGTCGGTGTTTATAAAGGTCAAAAACTCATCAATACTTCCATCTATCTCCAGAAATATCCCGATTTCCATGGTGCGGAAGCTGTTGGAGGATACAGGATAAAATTTGTCAAGGCCGATGAGAGTTTTTATACAGGCTTACAGGTTGCCAAGGATCCCGGAGCCCCGTATGTGGCTACCGGTGCCATTATACTGATCCTCGGTCTTATCATGTCATTTTTCAGCTACCGGCGGAGAATATGGATATTCATCCCCGATGATCCGGCTCATAAGACATTCACGATAGCCGGTGTTGCAGACAGAAATAAGTATTCCTTCGAGATGGAATTTGAGAAGATTATCCAAGAGCTTAAGAAAGGGGTAAAAGAATGATAAACATGAGTCAGCACACAAATACGTTATTGTTAGGTATAGCTACCTTTGTCTATGTCGGGGCGATGTTCCTCTATTTATTCGGGCTTGTTTTTAGAAAGAAGTTCCTCGATATATCGGGTTTTGTTGTTTTTGTGGGGGCGTTTTTGATTGAGACAGCAGGTTTGATTGCACGGTGGATAGAATCGTATCATCTTGAGTACGGACATATTCCCATAACAAATCTTTATGAATCCCTTATTTTCCTTTCATGGACCATAGCGCTGACCTATATCATCGTGGACCTTAAATTTAAGATCAGAAAACTCGGATTCCCGGTCTCTCTTACCGCTTTTATATTCATGGCGTACGCATCTTTTTCTCCGGACGTAAGCAGCAG
>JAMDCL010000118.1 GCA_023489065.1 Deltaproteobacteria bacterium
TTCCACAGCGCGTACGGAGGGGTTGTCCCTGAATTTGCTTCGCGGATCCAACTCGAGGTGATAGGATCCCTCACGCAGCAGGCATGCGCGGACGCAGGAATACCATTGACCGCTCTTGACGGAATAGCCGTAACAAGAGGACCGGGGCTAATCGGTTCCGTGCTGGTCGGCCTCAATTTCGCAAAGGGGCTTGCCTATGCCCTCGATAAACCCCTGATAGGGGTCGATCACGTTCAGGCACATCTTTTTTCCCCATTCATAGAGTTTGACCGGCTCTCATTTCCCTACATAGGTCTTATTGTGTCGGGCGGGCACACGGAGCTCTATACAGTCAAATCGTTTACCGATGTCGTTCTGAACGGGAAGACCATCGATGATGCTGCGGGTGAGGCGTTCGACAAGATAGCCGGTGCCCTTGGCCTCGGATATCCCGGTGGGCCTTTGATAGACAGGATAGCGCGCGGTGATAAGGCTGCCGGTGCAGCGTCTGCCGGTCTGGGAGAAAAACCTTACGATGACGTTAAATTTCCGATGGCCATGATGAGGAAGGGCAATTATAATTTTTCTTTCAGCGGGCTGAAGACCGCGGTCGTACGGTACATAAAAGAACACGGTTCTCCTATGACTCAGCGCAGACTCTCATCCATAGCGGCCGGATTTCAGAACGCTGTAACAGGGGCCCTCGTCAGAAAAACCATTGCACTCGCACGGGAGAGACGTATGAAGAGGATAGCTGTTTCCGGCGGGGTCGCGGCCAATGCCCAGCTCAGAGAAATGTTCACGGACTACAGGAACGAGTTCGATATATTCATCCCGTCCGTACGCTTATGTACGGATAACGGTTCCATGGTGGGTTTCCTCGGCTATCAATTGATGAAACTCGGCATAAAGAGCGACATCTCCCTGGATGCTTATGCAAATAACACACGCATTCCTCAAAGAGCACGGACTTCTGCCGAATAAATCAGCGGCACAGTACCTGATTACCGACACTTCTGTCGTCGATGATACGGTACGCGTCCTGGACGTCCGTTCCGGAGACCGTATCCTTGAGATCGGTGCAGGATGCGGTGCCCTGACGGAACGCATACTCGAAGCAATCGATCGCACGGACGCCGGTACACCGGCGTCTCTTACATCGGTTGAAATAGACGACCGATATGTCGGGTATCTCAAAAGCCGCTTCAGCGGCAACAGCTCATTTTCGGTCCTCAAAGAGGATGTTTTGAAACTTGATATACCGCGCATTCTTGACGGTAAAGGAAAGGTGGTTGGCAACATCCCCTATTACATATCCGGCCCGATCCTGCGCTTGTTGTTCGATAATCATGCTGTGGTTACCGATATCGTCATGATGCTGCAGAAAGAGGTAGGTATGCGGGTTGTATCCATGCCGTCGGACGAATATTTTGGATTGCTGTCCATTATGCGCATGCTGCATTACGATGCCACCGTCGTCAGGCATGTGAGCAGGAACCTTTTTCTGCCCGTGCCCAAGGTAGATTCCGTTGTCATCAGCATGCATGTTCATGAGCCGCTGATGAGCACGGAGGACGAGCGTACGCTCATCCGTCTCTTGAAGCGTGCTTTCAGTGCACGCAGAAAGATGATAAAGAATACCTTGAAGGCTGTGGGCACTCAGTCACAGGTCATGGGCTGGTGCAAGGCAGCGGACATCGATCTCAACGACAGGGCAGAGAACATAGATCTGGAAAGATGGATCAGGTTCCTGGATGCGTATAAAAAAACCGGCGGGTGAAGTTCCCGTCCTTTTCTTTTATCCCGACCCTGCTTGTCCCTTCTGCCGGCGTTCACTCTCCGCCGGAGCGTACCCACTCGAAAGCGAGCTTTAAGACGTTGAGGAGCGGCTCTATGGTCAGCACATCAGGCGCATCCCACTTCTGGTGATAGAAGGCAACCATCTGCTGAGGGACCTTGAAGGGCAGGAGTGTCGTCGCTTTCAAGCCGGCCTTGCTGAAAGAGCCGGCATCGGTTCCTCCTCCACCGAACGGGAATGGCTTTATCTTGTAGGGCACCCCTGCTCGGTCTGCTGCAGCGGCAACGATCCTGACCATCTCCGGTGAATTTTTTACTGTTCCGTTTACATCCGAGGTTAAGATGGATACCTCCGGATGGGTGACGGTCTCTAAATTGAGCAGGCGGGCATCGAGGCGTTTCAATTCATCGAGGTGGCGCTCCACGTAGCGGCGGGAACCGCGCAATCCGGCCTCCTCGCTGCCAAAGGATATAAACCTGATCTCCGTGTGATCCGGGACGTAGGATGGATTTTGCATAAGAAACCTGCACAGGGAAACGACCAGAGCACTGGCCGAGAGGTTGTCCGCCGCACCGGGTACATTCCCGCCCCCTTTTGTTCCCCGGTTGAAGAAAACAGCAAATATGATCGAGGGTATGACCGGATAGATAAGAGGAATGTATCCGAGTGTCCCCGTGTGAACAATACGGGCGTTTGCAGCGATAAGTCCGGTAAACTGGATGATACTATAGACAAGCATGGTGATAAATCCGATAAAAAGGGTCGGTACGGCAAAATAGTAACCATAGCCCAGAAATCTGAGCCAGGTCATCTCCGGTGCGCTGTCGTGATGTCCTGCGAGTATCAGGAGGCGCTTGACGTCTCCGGTGTCCGGTTTTCTGAGCGTGCCTATCACGTTGACCGATTCCTTTTTCTCAAAAAACGGTTCCGCAAACTCGTGATAGAAAATGAACTGGAGTACGGCGGTCAGTACCGTAATAACGGAGAACGCCAGAGAAAGGCCCGAGCTGATCCAGGGGGAAACAGCACCGAATCGGCCGATTGATATGTTCAGCAGTGCGGAAA
>JAMDCL010000158.1 GCA_023489065.1 Deltaproteobacteria bacterium
TGTCGTCCTGCCGTTCCGCAATCCCAAAAGAGGGGATGTCGTCGTATTCGAATACCCGAAGGATGAGAGTATAGATTTTATCAAACGGGTCATCGGCCTGCCCGGGGACAAGGTGCAGATCATAAACAAGCAGGTTTATATAAACGGCGTAAAGCTCAATGAACCCTATGCTTACCATGGGGATCCCGAAGTGCTGCCGGCCTCGGAGTCGCCGAGGGACAATTTCGGCCCGATCGTCGTTCCCAAAGGTGAATACTTCATGATGGGCGATAACAGGGATTTTTCGAACGACTCGAGGTTCTGGGGGTTCGTTAAACGGGACTTGATCCTCGGGCAGGCAGAGATCATTTACTTCTCATGGAACACCAAGACATTCCACATACGGTGGAACAGGTTCGGCATGGTCATACATTAATGAATGGGTGTTCGCCGCAATCCCCCCGCCTATCGCGGGAGGGTCAAGGAGAACTATGCGATTAACATGCTCCATACCAACGAAGAATCCGCGCTGTTTACAGCGTGGTTCTTCAATTACTTTAGACCCATTCTGTGGTAGATAGTACAAAAATAAAGAGAGAGAAGATGGGAATGAAAAAAAATATAATCAGGCTATTCGGGTTTTCGAGCGTAACTCTGATTGTTATGTTTATGGTTTATGGTTGCAGCAGCAGTAATACGGCCACGACAGCAACGGCCCCGCCGATTACGGTAACCGTAACACTCATACCGTTGTCGGGTACGCTGGATGCTGTAAATCCAAATTCGGTGTTTTATGAGGTCCTTCCGTCATCGGCCGGTATTGTGGATCCGAACTCGATAAAAATAAGCGTATTTCCTTCTTTTCTTTTTACCACGGTCAATGGCTTTAGCTCAGGTACCTTTGCCGGTTATGTCGACATCGCTCCGGAAGGTTTTCTGCCTCCGGCAACCACATTCAGTGTAACGACGAATTTCTTGACCAATCAAAACGGTACTATTTATGCGGCAACCGCGTACAATGCATTCACGACGGCTACGCTTTCAGGAACGTTTCCTGTTGCAGCGGGGGATAGTTATACAATTACGGTAAACAACAGTATTCAGCCTCAGGGGCTCGCTTTAATGACCTCAGGTGCATTCCCTGAACTTGCAGTCACCGTACTGACGGCAACCGCTGCTTCAAATCCAACAGCAGTCGGTGCAGACGGCAGTATGATACTTTTCGGCGGACAGGCATTCAGCGTGTCTTCTCCGACGGACATCAATCCCGCGGCATTTGCCCTGCCTCTTGCCGTATCCTATAAAGGGAATGAGTTCATGACTTCCGGCAGTGCGGTATTGACTATCGCAGGTATGCCGCTGCCCCTGCAGGACTTTAGTCTGAGGGGTACGGCAAATGCAGATCGTACGATTTCAAACGGCGTACTCTATGGCGTCCTCCATTGTGTCGATGCCGCATGTTCGAATATTACGGACGCAACGATGGCCGCTGCCGTATCTCCATATACCGATGGTAACGGCAACATGGCAGTGGTCGGGACATTTTCCGGAGCAGCCAATGCATTCAGCCCTGTAACGTGGATTGGTGGAGGAGATATGGCAAATACCAACCTTGTAAATGGTGTTGGTATGGGTATCACAACAGCAACGCTCGAAGTAACAACGACAACCTCATCGCTGACCGATACCACGACGCTTCCGTTTGTTATTCTTGCGACAACAGATGCAAATAACATGCTGGGCATAGCCGGTGAAGGTCAAGGTGCAGAGGCTATAACAACAACAGCGCCGCAGGTGACCGTTAACTACCCGTTGGTAGCACCGGGTCTTGCGCTTACACCGTTTTCAACGACAGCCGGTCAGACGTATCAGGCATTTTTTATGTTTGGGCTAACAAATTCGATGGCGCTCACCTTTACCCCGTAGCTTCCTTCCCTTCGGGCACCCAGCAAAGCCGTGTCGTGAAGGTCAGGATGAGGTCTGGATTGCAGAACGAAAGAAGACCTCACCTTAATCCTCTCCTCAGAGGAGAGGAAACAATGTTGAATATATAATTTTCAGTCTTCAGTGCCCATTCTTCTGTCCCTTCCCCGCTTAGCAGGCTGTCCGACAATGTCATTGCGAGGGAGTGGAACGACCGAAGCAATCTCACAACATATGAAAAATACAGGGATTGCCACGCTCCTTTCAGTCGCTCGCAATGACAACCTGTAATTGTCGGACAGGCTGTTAGGGGAAGGATAGGATGAGGTCTTGATTGTGAGTTTTTTAATATTTAATCTTGATTCTTCAATCTTGATCCTTTGCGTTCTTTTAAAAATCCTTGACTATGCATTAATATGGCTATATTTCGTTATTATGTTTAAAGAAACAAAGAGGAATAAAAAAACAGATTTAAAGAAAGAACACTTCGAGATACTGCTCGAGGAGATGGATCACCAATTTAAACTTGTTACAGAGAAGGTCAGCACCTTAGATAACAAGATCGATACAAAAATAGATAACCTGAGCAATCAATTGCATGAAACGCGTGAAGAACTTATTTTTTTAATCAAAGCTACTGTGGACCATTCCGAATCACGATTAACAAAGAAGATAGAAGACGGAGACATTGCCGTCATGGCGTATACGGATAAAAAGATTAATGAAGTCATGGCATATACGGATCAAAAGACAGATGAGGTTATGGCATACACGGATAAAAAGACAGATGAGGTCATGGCATACACGGATAAAAAGACAAATGAGGTCATGGCGTACACGGATAAAAAGACAATCGAGGTCATGGCATATACGGATAAAAAGACAGATGAGGTCATGGCGTACACGGATAAAAAAAACAAATG
>JAMDCL010000156.1 GCA_023489065.1 Deltaproteobacteria bacterium
TGGTAAGGTCCTGCACGACGTTCTCGAGGTTTACCTCTTCTTCGGCATTGTCTGTCTGCTGCTCCATGTCGTTGTCAAGCTCTTCCCGGATTGTATCGTAATCTACCTCATCCACTTCGATGCCGGTGATATTATGTTTGAACAGTATCTGTTTGATACTCTTGTCCTTCGGTAAAATGAGATCCCCGGAGGATATCTCATGGACAAAGGTAAGCAACTCTTCGGATTTGACCGTACTGTGCAGTATCAGGGTCTTTATCCTTTTGTAAAACAGCAACTTGGAAAGCTTTTCGAAACCGTCGATCGGGGTATCGTTTATGAAAACATGCCTCCGGTCAATGGTATACAGCACGCTTTTTAAGGTGCCGAACTGCTGTTTTATTGCAGTTAAAATGCGCGAAGAAGCTACCTGTAAATAGGAGTGCCCAGCAGGATAAAAAGAAAACAGCCGTATCAGCTTTTCCAGCTCGGTCAGTATCAGGTTTTCAGGTGTTTTGTTTTTAATTTCCATACGTTTTATAGGTTATCTTTATGTATAGTATAGCACGAAATGAAAGATTCATTCCACTTAAACCTGTCCATTTTTCTAATAAAAGTAGTACTTATTTGTAAAAATGACAATTATTGTAAGAGGGCCTTCAAATATTGACGATAGCCGAGAAATGATTATTTTTAAGGGTAAAGGAGTAAAGTCATGGGAAAAGTCATAGGTATTGATTTAGGTACTACTAATTCTGTTGTGGCCTTTGTTGAAAAGGGCGAACCGGTTGTTATCCCCAATGAAGAGGGGAGCAGGTTAACACCATCGGTCGTCGGTTTCACAAAGGAAGGAGAGATCCTTGTCGGCCAGGTTGCAAAAAGGCAGGCGGTGACCAACGCAGAAAATACGGTTTATTCTATAAAGAGGTTCATGGGAAGACGATATAACGAGGTAACGGAAGAGATGAAGATGGTACCGTACAAGGTTGTCTCCGCGGATAACCAGGATGTTCGGGTCAATATAAAGGGAAAACTTTATTCTCCCCCGGAAATATCCGCAATGATTCTTCAGAAGCTGAAAAAGGCTGCCGAGGCATACCTGGGTGAAAAGGTTACAGAGGCGGTCATAACCGTTCCGGCATATTTTAACGACAGTCAGCGTCAGGCGACCAAGGATGCGGGCAAGATAGCAGGGCTTGATGTAAAAAGGATAATCAATGAACCTACGGCTGCGGCGCTTGCATACGGTCTTGATAAAAAAAAGGAAGAAGTAATAGCGGTCTATGACTTCGGTGGAGGCACGTTCGATATATCGATTCTTGAAGTCGGCGAGAATATCGTAGAAGTCAAATCCACGAACGGAAATACGCACCTCGGGGGCGATAATGTGGATCAGCGCATTGTGGAATGGATCATCGGAGAGTTTAAGAAAGACCAGGGCATAGACCTCAGTAAAGATATCATGGCCATACAACGTCTGAAAGAAGCCGCGGAAAAAGCAAAGATAGAGCTTTCATCCACCATGGAATCGGAGATAAACCTGCCCTTTATTACGGCAGACGCAGCAGGCCCGAAGCACTTGATTCTGAAATTGAGCAGGGCAAAGCTTGAACAGTTGTGTATGGATCTCCTCGAGCTGAGCTTTGAACCCATGAAGCAGGCTTTAAAAGATGCAGGGCTGAAAGCATCTGAAATCAACGAAGTCGTGCTGGTCGGCGGACAAACAAGAATGCCCAAGATCCAGCAGATGGTAAAGGAATTCTTCGGCAAGGAACCCCATAAAGGGGTGAATCCGGACGAGGTTGTTGCTGTCGGGGCAGCCATACAGGCAGCCGTGCTTTCCGGCGAGGTGAAGGACGTGCTTTTGCTCGATGTTACGCCGCTTTCACTCGGCATAGAGGACCCTCGGCGGCGTGATGACGAAACTTATCAACAGGAATACGACGATACCGACACGCAAGAGCGAGATCTTCACGACCGCAGCAGACAATCAGACAAGTGTCGAAATACACATACTGCAGGGTGAACGGGAGATGGCAGGCGCAAACAGGACGCTCGGCAGGTTCCAGCTTGTAGGCTTACCTCCGGCACCGAGGGGGATACCTCAGGTAGAGGTTACCTTTGATATCGATGCGAACGGAATCCTGAATGTATCGGCAAAGGATCTCGCAACAGCGAAAGAGCAGAAGATCGTTATCACGGCATCAAGCGGTCTTGCGAAAGAAGACGTCGAGAAGATGGTAAAAGAGGCCGAGAAACATGCGGAAGAAGACAAAAAGAACAAAGAGACCATAGAAGTTGCCAACAATCTGGACAGCCTTATCTACAGTATCCAGAAACTGATTAACGAGAATAAAGACAAACTGAACCCGGATGAAACCAAAAAGCTGGAAGAAAGCATAGAAAAGGCCAAGGCAGTACTCCAGGAAAGGGATATCGATAAGATGAAGGCATCCATAGAGCAGCTGAACAAAGACTCTGTAACCTTTTCACCCAAAAGATGGAAGATGTCATAGATGCTGAATTTGAGGAGAAAAAGTAAGCCCCGTCACAAAAGGTTGAGGCTTTTCATTGAGGAATTTATTGAAGGGAGGTGAATAAAAAATATGGCGATAATGAAGTGGGACCCATTTAAAGAGCTCACCACCATTCAGGACAGGATCAACAGGTTGTTTGACGAGAATATGGGGAGGGTCAGATTCCCCGATGTTGAGCTATCAGCAGGATCATGGAATCCGGCCGTTGATATTTATGAAACCAAGGACAATGTTGTGCTGAAAGCTGAATTGCCAGGTATGGAGAAAAAAGATTTTTCCATAGAAGTAAAAGACAA
>JAMDCL010000121.1 GCA_023489065.1 Deltaproteobacteria bacterium
AACCCAGAAAAGGTTTACCTCCACCATGGTTACTTCAAAGGAGCTCATAGAAAAGGCGTACCAGATCATCGAGGAACGCAGAAAAAATAAAATGGCAGTGACCGGCGTCCCGAGCGGGTTCGACGCACTTGACGATATAACATCGGGATTCCAGGCATCCGACCTGATAGTTATTGCGGCGAGGCCGGGTGTCGGGAAAACATCCCTCGCTCTGAACATAGCCATGAACGCATCCGTGAAACACCAAAACCCGGTAGCGATCTTTTCTCTCGAAATGAGCAAGCAGCAGCTTGCGCTGCGTCTGCTTTCCATGGAAGCAAGGGTCAGGTACATGAGTATCCTGAGGGGCTATCTTGAGTTCGCGGAGTTCCAAAGATTGAATAAAGCGGCTTCGATTATCCAGAATGCCCCTATTATCATCGACGATAAGCCCGCAATCTCAATGCTCGAGATCAGGGCAAAGGCACGGCGGCTCAAGGCCGAGAATAAATTGAAATTACTCATCATAGACTACCTGCAGATCATGGAACAGCCGAGAGAGTCGGAAAGTACCCAGGCTGCAATAGCCGCACTGTCGGGCTCCTTAAAGGCCCTTGCAAAGGAACTCGATGTCCCCGTGCTTCTGCTTTCCCAGCTCAACAGGGAAGGCGAGAAAAGGGACTTCAAAAGACCGCAGTTGTCGGACTTGCGGGGTTCGGGCGCCATCGAGCAGGACGCCGATCTGATCATATTCATTCATAGACCGGAGCTTTACAGCAAAGAGGACAACCCGACCAAGGACCACGGCATAGCTGAGATCCTTATCGCCAAACACAGGAACGGTCCCACGAAGAACATAAAACTTACTTTTATCGGCGAGTTTACACGGTTCGAGAATTTTACCCCGGATAAGGTTGAACTCGCCGAGAACTGAGAGGTGATGATGTGCAGAAAAAAGGTGCACATAAGAAAGATGTTTTTGGCAGGTATTGCGGCAGGCCTTTTTCTGATCGGAATATGCAGAATTACGTATGCGCACATGGACATGGCGAATATGACGAAAAAAAGGCCGGTCATCGGGTTCAAGGAAAAGCTTGGTGCATACGTTCCCCTGGACCTGACGTTTAAAGATGAAAACGGCAAAGACGTACAGCTCAGCCAGCTTATTGACAGGCCTACAATCCTCTCCCTGGTCTATTTCCATTGCCCCGATGTGTGCAATCTTCTTCTCGCCGGTATGGCGGACATGCTGTCAAAGCTCGATGTACCGCCCCATGAGTACAGGGTCATTACCATAAGCTTCGATCCGACCGAAACCGCTACTCAGGCAATGAAAAAGAAAATCAATTTTTACAATACTCTGCCTGCAGGTTACCCGGAAACGACCTGGCGGTTCCTCACGGGCGATCAAAAAAACATAGACAGGCTCACAAAGGCCGTTGGGTTCGGCTATGTCAAGACCGGAGACGACTACGAGCACCCGGTCGGTCTGATCGTTCTTTCTCACAATGGAAAGATCATCCGCTATATATACGGGGACACCTTCCTGCCGTTCCAGGTCAAAATGGCACTCATAGAAGCCTCGCAGGGCAGGATAGGCCCGACAGTCAACAGGCTCCTGGACGTCTGCTATTCCTTCGACCCGCATACGAACAGCTATGTGTTCGACGTACTGAAGGTCACCGGTGCCGTTTGTCTGATCACTGCTCTTGCATTCATCGTCTTCCTTGTGATAACCGGTAAAAAATACAGGAGGGGGAACAACGGTGGAACATAATACGAAGGATACCGGCAGTCTGAGCTATCTCGATAAAACCGCCAACGGCCGCGGTATCCTCGCATGGATCCTATCGACGATCTTCATATTCATTATACCCAGCATCCCCGCTTTCCTCGGGAATTTTTTTCTTCCCATCCTGATAGGCGCAAAGGACGTTGCGTTCCCGAGGCTGAACCTGCTTTCGTGGTATGTTTTCGTTATCGGTGCAGTCCTCGCCATGGTATCGCTCTTCACGGGAGGAGGTCCGATCGATACGGGCTGGACTTTCTATGTGCCGTACAGTATACAGACCGGTACCAATGTCACACTTGCCGCATTCTCCGTTTTCCTGATCGGCTTCTCCTCCATGCTTACCGGTATTAACTTCATTACAACGATCCACCGGTACAGGGCGCCGGGCATGAAGTGGTTCCGCATGCCGTTGTTTGCCTGGTCTCTCTATGCGACCGGATGGGTGCAGATCCTTGCGACGCCGGTCATAGCGATAACGCTGCTCCTGATCATAGCGGGCAGGGTGTTCGGTATATACCTTTTCGATCCCGCCAGCGGCGGCGATCCGCTGTTGTACCAGCACCTCTTCTGGATGTATTCCCATCCTGCGGTCTATATCATGATCCTTCCTGCCATGGGCGTCGTTACGGAAATCATCCCTACATTCTCAAAGAAGCCTATCTTCGGATACACGGCGATAGCTATGTCGAGCCTTGCCATAGCATTCTTTGGCTCTCTGGTGTGGGGGCACCACATGTTCACCAGCGGCATGAGTCAGACAGCAAAATGGCTCTTTTCCCTCCTCACGTTCATTGTGGCCGTGCCGAGCGGCGTCAAGGTATTCAACTGGGTCGCGAGCCTTTACGGAGGGTCGATCGAGCTGGAGCCTCCCCTGCTCTTTACATTCGCCTTTATATTTTTGTTCTCGATCGGCGGATTCACCGGACTGATACAGGGTGCGCTTGCCGTCGATGTACAGGTCCACGACACCTACTTCGTCGTCGGCCATCTGCACTATGTAATGTTCGGTGGCACTGCGTTCGCATTGTT
>JAMDCL010000091.1 GCA_023489065.1 Deltaproteobacteria bacterium
GTAATCGAATTTTCCGTCGGATGTATAAAACCCGAAAGGTCCGTCCGTACCGAAGAGGCACCGCTCAACCCCAAGATAACCGACGACAGCCTTCTGAAAGAAGTGCCGGATCTAAAGCTTATCCTGGCACATGCCGGCTTTCCTGTGTACCGCGAGACCTGGGAGAGAATCAAAGGCAACAAGAACGTCTCTGTAGATCTTTCCCAGACAAGTTATGTGGGCAACGGCATTACAAAGGCTGTCGTCGGTTATCTTGGGGTTGAGCGGTGCCTCTTCGGTACGGACGGACCTTTCGGGTTTTATACATCCGACGGAAAATTCGATTACGGGTTCATCAAGCGAAGGATAGAACGTCTGTTCCCTGACAAGGGGGTGCAGAAAAAACTTCTTGGTGACAACTTCGCAACACTCACCGGCATACAATAAGGGAAGAGGGTACAATGAAACGGAGCCTGTTTGACACGATAGCGCCAGCGTACAATATCTTCTTCGGGTACCAGGTGAGTTCTTTCAAGACGATCCTGTCACGGACAAACGGACATCTTGTCATACCCCGCGAAGCACGCGTGCTGGACATAGGCTGCGGCACCGGCGCTCTCGCCTTCTGCCTCCGTGAGATGGGATACAGGGTAACGGGCGTGGATGCATCCTCCACGATGATAGGCATTGCGAAAAAGAACAACCCCGGCAACGCCGCTTCGTTCATGGTGGCAAACGCACTCCATGGACTGCCGTTCGCGGACAGGAGTTTTGATCTGGTCATATCTTCGTACGTAGCGCACGGACTGCCGGCTGAACAGCGCAAGGCCTTTTTCACCGAGGCGAAACGGCTTGCGCGGATGCAGGTCATCTTCCAGGACTACAACAAAAAAAGAAAGCCCCTTTCGGATATTGTAGAATGGCTCGAAGGCGGGAATTACTTCTCATTCATTGAACACGGGCGGGATGAAATGAAGGGCGTATTCAGTACCGTGGAGATGCGCTCGTTCGCTGCACAGGTTGCATGGTACATCTGTACCCCGTAGAGGAAACGCCGGATCCAGGGCAACACATCAGTCTGGAAATATTCTAATTTGTCTCTTTGCGCAAATGTCCGAGAAATCACGTCTGTTGAATGTGATCATATAATCAATTTTAACATTTATGTCTTTTAGTACTTCTCTAATCACTCCATCCGTAAGTGAGAATGTATATCCGTATGATCTAAGGGAGTTAAATACTTCTTTTAAGGCACCTTTTTTATACATACTGTCATCAAACAGTTCTATCTCTAATTCTTTGATCCAATTCTCAAACTTAAAAGTTTGCTCACGACGCCTTACAAGACGAGTGGAAATAGTCTCGTAAAGGCAAGGCCATGGGAAAACTATTTTATACCCCTTGGTGGATAAGAATAATTCAAATATTTGTACTGAATCTTCATGGTATTGGTCGGCAGGGTCAACAAGTCCTATCCAGAAACAACTGTCCGTAAGCACTATTGGCGGCATATTATTCGTCTTCTTCTGCTTCTCCGGCTACCTGTCCATAACCTTTCCATGGCGCCCTTTTTCTACCGCCAAAAATAAATTTACCTTTCACTTTTCCTTCATCTCTATAAATGATGTAGATTCTATCAGTTTTTGTAAGTTTTACATTTTTCTTAAGCTCTTGCGCCAGAGTTGTTGGGACATCGCCTTTTATGGTTTTCCATATAACAGCCATTGAATCGCCGCATTCTCTTGCCCCATATTTGTCTAACCATGTATAAAGGCCTGTATAGTCACCTCTTATGCCAAGATCATAGGAAATCCAGATTGTTTTTTTCCCTGAAGTTGAATGACCATTATTCATAATTTTAACCTCCCTTTTATTCTTCTACTCATAGAATTTAAACGAGCATTATAGATAAGTCAATCTTTTGATTACCGGACAGGGTATGGCTGGGGCCAAGCTGAAGCATGCTCTTTACGGTTGAGAGTATTATTTGTTACCCCTTACAGATCGTTTCCGGAATAGGACAGGTTGAAGCTTTTATTGATCAGGGGGAAATCCGGCACAACGTTACCGATTCCGGCATTCCCGAGGACAGCCCAATTGAGAAACGAGGGATCCCGGGGGACAACCCTCGCGATAGTTCCCCGTGCATCCGTTGTTATGAAATACACGATCTCTCCCCGCCAACCTTCGACAGCAGTGACTGCAAACGAGTCCTTTCTGAAAGCAGCGGCATCCACGGGCACCAGGACAGGCCCCTGAGGAAGCTTTTGCAGTGCCTGCAGAATAATACCGATCGATGCACGCACTTCTTTGACGCGGACACGGAAGCGGGCATAGACGTCGCCGCCCTGTTTGGTTTCAACCCCATCTGGACACAGTTCGTCGTAAGCCGCATACGGAAAATCGATGCGCGTGTCCCTTGCTCTACCTGCCGCTTTAGCCGCGATCCCGACAGCACCGTGATCTTTTGCAATCCCTGAGGAGACGACACCGGTGCCTTTCAGACGGTTCAGCAGCGATGTGCTATTTTCTGCTATCCCGATAATTTCGGAAAAATCTTTTGCTATGGCCGAAAGCTCTCCGGACAATCTATCCTTTTCTCCGGCGGCAATGTCTTTCGCAACCCCTCCGGGAAGATTGACCCCGCGCAGGAACCTGCTCCCGGTGATCCTTCCGTTTATCTGCATGATAATTTCCCTGAGCCTCGCTCCCTGTGCACCGCCGAAATTAAAACCCGCATCAAGCATAATCGCACCGAGGTCGCCTGTATGGTTTGCCAATCGTTCCAGTTCTGCATAGATTACCCGGAGATATCG
>JAMDCL010000131.1 GCA_023489065.1 Deltaproteobacteria bacterium
GAGCAGCATTGAAGGCAATCCAGGCCCTTGAGCTCGAATCGATAGGTTCCGCTGTTCATCCGCGGGCAGGGGATCTTTCGTATCCGATATTCTTTATGCAAAAATGTACGCAGTGTAAACGATGCACGGAGGAATGTCCGTTTGGGGCCATTGATGAGGATGAAAAGGGCTCACCGAAACCAAATCCAAACAGATGCAGAAGGTGCGGCGTTTGCATGGGGGCATGTCCCGAAAGGATCGTTTCCTTTGAGAACTATTCGGTAGATATCGTATCTTCAATGCTAAAATCCATAGAGGTCCCGGGAGAAGAGGAAGAGAAGCTCAGAATCCTTGCGCTTGCATGCGAGAACGACGCATATCCTGCATTCGACATAGCCGGTATAAACCGCACTATACTCAATCCGAATATAAGGATCATACCGGTTCGGTGTCTTGGTTCCGTTAACATTGTATGGATAGCGGATGCGCTATCAAGGGGCATCGACGGGATAATGCTTATGGGGTGCAAATATGGCGACGATTATCAGTGCCACTTTATAAAGGGAAGCGAGATTGCCAACAGAAGAATGGAAAATTTGAAAGAAGTGCTTCAAAGACTCGTGCTTGAACCTGAAAGGGTGAGGGTCATGCAACTCGAGATTTCAGATTATAACAGGCTGCCGGATATCATGAACGACTTTATGGCAAAGGTAACCGAGCTCGGGCCCAATCCGTATAAGAGTTTTTAGAGAGGTAACTATGGCGAACAATTTGATAGAAAGCGATATTGATTTTGTAAACGACATTACAAAACTTGGGGGGGGGGCTCTTTAAAGAAATGCTCAATGTGCAACCTGTTCTGTTGTATGCAACCTGTCATCGGATGATAAGCCATTTCCCAGAAAAGAAATGATATGGGCACAGTGGGGATTAAAAGATAAGCTTATTTCTGATCCCGATGTGTGGAGATGTTATCAATGCGGGGATTGTTCTGCATATTGTCCAAGGGGTGCAAAACCGGCTGAAGTAATGGGTGCTATAAGGAACTATAGTTTTAAAAATTACGCATTCCCGAAATTTATGGGTACGGCACTGAGCAGTCCAAAATATCTGCCGCTGCTCTTTGCAGTTCCGGTGATACTGTTTCTGCTGGTGCTGCAGTACGCAGGAGCACTTTCGTCTGTTCCCGGCGGACCTATTGCCTTTACCAGTTTCGACAACTACGTTGATGTGATCTTTATTGCAGCCAGTCTCCTTGTCCTTGTTGCTATGGCCAAAGGGATTTCGGCGTTCTGGAAAAACATGGACCAAAACAATACCCACGGCAATGCGTATGGGAGTGCGGGCATATACAAAAGTATCATGCTGGCGGTTGAAGAGGTCCTGACGCACAAAAACTTCAAAAAATGTGATGCCAATCGTATACGGTATACAGGTCATCTTGGAATATTCTATGGATTCATGGCCTTGTTTATAGTTACAGCAATTGTATTCATAGGGGATCGCGTCTTTCATATGGTACTTCCCATGAATCAGACAAACCCGGTAAAAGTTCTTGCAAACCTTGGGGCCATTGCGCTTATTGTCGGATGCTCTATTGCATTTTATAACAGGTTGAACAGAACAGATAAAGCAGGTGAAAGCTATTACTATGACTGGCTTTTCCTCAGTGTATTGCTCTTCATAGGTATAACTGGCCTGCTGACGGAGATCCTAAGATTGTCCGGGTATGCCGCTGCGTCTTATTGGTCATACTTCGTTCATTTAACATTTGTGTTTTTCCTTATCGGATACTTCCCCTATTCAAAGTTTGCTCATCTTGTGTATAGATTTGCAGCAATCGTTTACGCAAAGTATGCCGGCATGCGCGAACCTGCAGAGGATGCAGCGTCTGAGAAAACAGAAGTGAAGAGTGTTGCGTAGGATAGTACATCGTCGCAAGCTCTTTTTTACAAGGAGGAGAAAAGGTCGCAAGCGATGGATATTTTTAACTGGATAGCGCACATATCTCAAAGTACCACTCCTGACGAAGGATTCCATGCGCATTGGCTTTATAGTGCATGCTCCGTTTTACTGCCGGCAATAATAGGTGCTGTTGTAACCTACACCATAATGTTTTTAGAAAAGGCTTTTAAGATTAATATCGGCGGAGGGCATTGAACATGTACAGCATGTACCTGCCCATTGCCCACGTACATGTCAATCTCGTGTGGATGCTGCTCTTTGGTTTTATTGTCGGCGGCATGGCTGGATTTTTTGGTGTCGGCGGAGGATTTCTCATAACCCCCATGCTTAATGCCATATTCGGAGTTCCTTACCCTGTAGCAGTCGGTTCGAGTCTTTCGCTTCTTGTAGGGATCACCGTGGCCTCGACTATCAGACACAGTAAGTACGGTAATATTGATTATAAACTGGGAATCGTCATGGTCTTGGGAACATCCGTCGGGGTTGAGGCGGGTGCAAAGCTTCTCAATGTAATTAAGGGCTTGCAGAATCTATTGCCTTCGACCGGAGGACATCATGTGGATCTCCTCGAGATTATCCTGAGCATGTCCTATATCGTAATGCTCAGCTTGATCGGTTTATCGATCTTCAGAGAGTCTTTGAAGACAATGAAGATGACGAGAAGGGTGGCGTCCGGGGCTCAAGGCTCAGGCGAGCCCGAGGCATCCGAAGGTGTAAAAAAAATAAGGGCTTTGAAATGGAAGCCTATGCTGAGATTCAATGCCTCCGGTATCTCGA
>JAMDCL010000151.1 GCA_023489065.1 Deltaproteobacteria bacterium
GTACAAACTGTGGATGGAACCTTTTCCACTCTGGCAGAAGAACACCGGTTGCCATGTTACGCTCCTTTCATTTCGAGCTGGATCAGCCGGTTCAACTCGACCGCATATCCCATAGGCAGCTCTTTTGCTATGGGCTCGATAAATCCCCTTACAACAAGGGCAACCGCATCGTCCCTTGAGATCCCCCTGCTCATGAGATAAAACAATTGTTCCTCATCTATTTTACCGACGGTCGCTTCATGTCCAACGGACGATTGCGGGGTAAGTTGCTCAATGATAGGGATGGTATCAACGCTGGACCGGTCATCAAGCATAAGGGACTGACATTCGACATGTGCCTTTGCTCCGGTTGCATTGCTTCCTATTCTCACCAGCCCGCGATACACGGACTTGCCGCCATCTTTGCTTATACTCTTCGAGATAATGCTTGCACTGGTATCCGGTGCCGCGAGTATGACCTTTGCCCCGGTATCTTTATATTGTCCCTTGCCCGCAAACGCAATGTTCAGGTGCTCTGCCCGCGCACCTTTGCCTCTCAATATTGAGGCAGGGTACAGCATAGTCACCCCGCTGCCCATGGAACCTCCCACCCATTCCATAATACCGTTCTCTTCAACGATTGCGCGTTTCGTGTTAAGGTTATAAACGTCTGTGCTCCAGTTCTGTATGGTGGTGTACCGGGCTCTTGCATTGTCTTTGACAAATATTTCAACAACCGCGGAGTGAAGAGAACTGACACTGTAGCGCGGGGCCGTACAGCCTTCAATATAATGCACTTCTGCCCCCGGCTCAACGATGATCAGCGTGTGTTCGAACTGCCCCGATGACTTGGTATTCATTCTGAAGTAGGTTTGAAGAGGAATGTCGACTTTTACGCCCTTTGGCACATACACGAAGCTCCCGCCGCTCCAAACGGCACCATGCAATGCCGCAAACTTATTATCCGCGGCAGGTACACATTTTGTCATGAAGTATTCCTTTACGAGGTCGGGATGCTCCTTTACTGCGGAATCCATATCGGTAAAGAGAACCCCTTTGCTGTCCCATGCCTTTTTCAGGTTTGTATAAACCGCCTCTGATTCATACTGGGCAACAAGGCCTGCAAGATATTTTTTTTCTGCCTCGGGTATACCGAGTGCATCGTATGTTTTTTTTATCGCATCCGGTACATCCTCCCATTTCATCGCCTTATAATCCTCGGGCCTGATGTAAAATATTATCTCGTCGAAGTTAAGGGCGGAGAGATCGGGTCCCCATGTGGGAACAGGCTTTTTCCTGAATATATCGTATGATGCAAGCCGTTTCTCCAGCATCCATGTAGGTTCTTGTTTCCTGGCTGATATCTCCCTTATGATATCTTCATTCAGTCCCTTTTTGGATCTGAACACATATTTTGAATCAACGGGCTGTTCAAGAACATTATCGAGAGGTTCTATCGTTGACGCGCTCATCTACTCCTCCTTTACCCATTCATAGCCCATCTTATCAAGCTGCTGCGCAAGCTCGTACCCCCCGGACTTAACAACCTTGCCGTCAACCATGATGTGAACAAACTGCGGTTTGATGTAATCGAGAATGCGCTGGTAATGTGTTATCAAAAGCAATGAAAGGCGGTCTTCTTTGATAAGCTTGTTTATACCTTCTGAAACAAGCCTCAAGGCATCGATATCAAGTCCGGAATCTATCTCGTCGAGGACGGCGAACTTCGGGAGCAGAACAGCCATTTGCAGGATCTCGTTGCGCTTCTTCTCACCCCCTGAAAACCCCTCATTCAGATACCGGTCCAGAAAGGTTTGGGGTATGGACATGGCATCAACTCTCTTGTTCAGGGCTTTATGGAATGCAAGTATAGGAACATCTTTTTTTTCTTTTGCCTCTACCGCTGTCCTTAAAAAGTTTTCTACGGATACGCCGGAAACCTCCATGGGATACTGAAAACCGAGGAATATGCCTTTCCGTGCCCGCTCATCAACAGCGAGGTTGAGTATCGATTCGCCGTTGTAGAGTATATCGCCGTCTGTTACCTTATATTTCGGATGTCCCATAATTGTATACGACAGGGTAGATTTTCCCGACCCGTTCGGTCCCATAAGTGCGTGGACTTCATACGGGTTTATGGTTAAATCCAGTCCCTTTATAATCTTCTTGCCTTCTATTTCCACATGTAAGTTCTTTATTTCAAGCAAAGACATACAACCTCCCATCCTTAGTATCATAGTCATTTATTCAAAAGTCTTCAACAACGCAAGGTTTTTCATTGCATTTTCCGGGTTAAGCTTATTATAGTGTCACCTATGACTATAGCAGAACGCATACAATCACTGGAAATAGACCAAGCGTCATTCGATGCCATCGGCGAACGGTTGTTTGATATCATCGGCAGCAGGGCTGAATTGTCCGATTTTACCTATTTCGAATTTATGACTGCCGCTGCCCTCCTCCATTTTAACAGACAAAAGATAGATATCGCTATACTCGAAGTCGGAATGGGCGGAAGGTTCGATGCCACAAATGCCGTACAACCGGATATATCCGTCATAACCAATATAGCCCTGGATCATCAGCTCTACCTCGGCACAACTGAGCAGGAGATAGCCAGGGAGAAAGCAGGCATTATCCGGTCCGGAAAACCCTTTGTAACAACCGATGTAAACCCCGTATCACGGCAGGTCCTCGGAGAGGAGCGCGTCAACGATAGAACCTCTCG
>JAMDCL010000108.1 GCA_023489065.1 Deltaproteobacteria bacterium
TTTGCAGTATTTTTCATAAGCGTCCGCATCCATACCCTGTGTATAGGTATTGATCACTTCACGGTAATGCGGATGCAGGGCACGGGAAACGAGAATGCGGTGTTTACCGGTTATACGCATGGCCATCAATACGGATTCCGCACATGCGGATGCACCGTCATACATGGATGCATTTGCCAGATCCATACCGGTGAGCATGGTTATATAGCTCTGGAACTCAAAAACGGACTGCAGGGTGCCCTGGGCGATCTCCGCCTGATACGGCGTATAACTCGTTACAAACTCGGACCGGCTGAGGATATAATTCAGCGCCGCTGGAATAAAATGACCGTATGCACCGGCGCCTGCAAAGCTTATGCTCTGCACTGCCCGAGCATTTTTTTCCGCTAATGCGCCGAGCTCTTCAATCACCTCTTGCTCCGAACGCGGTGTTAAGAAATGACGGGAGTGTTTCCATGCAGCCTCTGCATCTTTCCTGATAGACTCCGGAATTCCGGAAAAAAGCTCCCCGATACTTTTTACGCCGGCAGCATCCAGCATCTGCTGCTTTTCCTGTTCTGTTATGGATATAAATGGTCGTGTCATAGGTACATACCGCTTCAGTCCTTCAAACCGTTATCCGGCTTCTTTGCAGTATTTTTCATAAGCGTCCGCATCCATCAAACCGGCCGGCTCATTCTGAATATTATCTGCTGCGAGTTTGATCATCCATGCCTTCCCGTACGGGTCTTTGTTGACAAACTCGGGATGGTCGATAAGGTCTTTATTCACATCCGTTATTTTGCCGCTCAACGGCGTGAAAAGGTCTGAAACGGATTTTACCGATTCTACGGTCCCGAACTTTTCACCCTGTTTCAGCCTGGTTTCTCCGTCCTGAATTTCTATAAATACGACATCGCCAAGCTTGTCCTGCGCGTAATCCGTTATGCCGACAGTCACGCTTGTACCTTCAATCCGTGCCCATTCGTGATCCTTTGTGTATTTTAAATCCTTTGGTACATTCATATTACCTCCATCTATTTTTTTATAAACGGCAACTGAACCACAGTCCCGGTATGAAGAATACTCCTGATGTCCACACCGACCTCGCTTACCTCGGCATCGTCGTCAATATAAGCCATTGCAATACCGCGGGACAACGACGGTGAATACGTGCCGGTCGTTACCTCTCCTATAATCTTATCCTTCCACAGTACCGGGTTCTGGTGTCTCGGTATGGACCTTCCGTTCATGATAATGCCGGTCAGCCTTTTGCCTACACCTTTTTCGGCAACGACTTTGAGGGCATCACTGCCTATAAACGCGCCCTTGTCCATTTTGATCACCCAGCCGAGGTCGGCCGAAAGCGGTGTTGTCGTGTCGTTCAGCTCCATACCGTAAAGGGGATATCCCATCTCAGCCCGCAGCGTATCCCGGGCACCGAGGCCTATGGGCTTTATGCCGTGCAGCCTGCCGCTTTCCATGACTGCATTCCACAAATCAACGACAACCGCGTTATCCACAAAGCATTCATAACCGTCCTCGCCCGTATACCCTGTTCTTGAAAGGTAGATCTGCCTGCCTTTGAAGGTATCGGTCTTAAACGTGAACCTCTTGATTTCCTGTATGTCCCGGAAGATCGATTGCATGATTATCCCCGACAACGGCCCCTGGACAGAGATCAATCCGATATCCTCCGACTTGTTGTCGATGACGATGTTCCCTTTCCTGTTCGACAGTATCCAGTTATAATCCTTGTCCGTATTGGATGCGTTCACACAAAACATAAAGGAGTCTGACGAAAGCCGGTAAATGATCAGGTCATCTATAACACCACCCTGCGCGTTCAGTAAGAAGCTGTACTGTGCCTGTCCCGCGGAAAGCCGCGCCACATGATTTGGTGTCAGCCACTCACAAAAAGAGAGCGCGTCTTTGCCGCTGATAAATATCTCTCCCATGTGACTCACGTCGAAGATACCGGCTTTCTTCCTCACGGCAAGGTGTTCTTCGATAATACCCGTATACTGCAGCGGCATCTCGTAGCCGCCGAATTCCATAAATTTTGCATTGAGCGTTTTATGAATTTCGTAGAGAGGTGTTCGTTTCATATTAAATCCTTTCAAGTACTGTAGAAATGTCTTTTTCCTGACCCACGGTCATGATATGCACACCCTGGGAAACTTGTCGCAGCTTGCCGATAAGTTCGCCTGCTATCTCAATTCCCTCACGGTGGGGATCGGCAGCTGTTTCGAGCCTTTTAATTAAAGAATCCGGAATTTTTATGCCGGGCACGTGTGCGTTCAGATTCAATGCCTGCTCTGCCGAGTGCAGGAGGAGTATTCCGGGCATAACAGGAATCCGGAACTGTTGCGTTTTCGACATGAAGGATGCAAAGGCATCTATGTCAAAAACAGGCTGTGTCTGAAAAAATTTCGCCCCTGCTTGTATCTTCCGTTCCATTGCAAGCAGCACCGGCTCAAGAGGTTCTGTCTGGGGTGTCAGTGCAGCGCCTGGGAAGAGATCCGTTGCCCCCTTGAGCGGATGGCCGTTCAGATCGAAACCCGCATTTAATTTTGTTATGGTTTGCAGCAGGGTCGCTGCATCAAGATCGAACACGGGCTTTGCCTCGGGGGCGTCGCCTGCAGAAGGATGATCCCCGGTGAGTGCCAGCACATTCCTTATCCCGAGTGCT
>JAMDCL010000123.1 GCA_023489065.1 Deltaproteobacteria bacterium
GCGCAATCTCTTTCAACCACAGGTCTACCTGTGCGTCTTTCTTGCTCAACCCCCTTGGCCATAACCTGTCTACGAGTATCCTGAAACCGTCCGCATCCGATGGTTTCTCATATATTCTTTTTATTCTTGCCATACCCACCTCCCTTTGGAGGGAGCCATTGGGTGCTTATTCTCTGTAAAAGCTCTCTTCCCTTCCATAATAATATAAACGCGGCGCAGCCCTGTCAAGACTGGCATTACTTACTTTTTTTTCTGTCGGACCGCAGTGACATGCCGGTCCAAAGTGCGCCCAGAAGGTCTGCGACTCCGAATAAAATAAGTACCGGGCTGTAGAAACCCAGCAGGACAAAAGCGGTCAGAAAGAGAATAAACGTTGCCCGGGTATACACAGTCAGGATGATGAATCCGGTAAGTTCTTTCCGTGCAGCCTGCGTGTAGTAGAATGCAAGGACCAGCACCAGCACGCCGACAATACGGATCCAGACTTCGTTCGTTTGCGGCATACCGAATATGCCAAGCAAAACATTGGGGATGTTCCTTCTCCTTTTTTTATGAGGCGCTGCGATCCTCTTTTTTATTTAATTTACCGACAGGTGCTCGTGGATCTCTTTCGCAACGCTTATGGGGATACCGGTGCGCCGCGTAATATCCTCCGTCGGTGTGTTCCTGATCTCATCGATAGTGCTGAATATCGACAGCAGTAGCCGTTTCCTTTTTTCCGAAACGCCTGCAATGCCGTCAAGCTCCGAGGCAAGCCCCGCCTTCGACCTTAATTTTCTGTGATACGTAATGGCAAACCTGTGTGCCTCATCCCGGATACGTTTGAGAAGCATGAGCGGTTCGGAGCCGTGCGCGAGGTCAACCGGGTCTTTTCTGTTCGGCAGATATATCCTTTCCTCTTCCCTGTTTACGCCCGTACTGCCAGCCGGCTTCAATCCGCGGCCCCTGCTGTAGGGATTGGACAAGGAGCTGTCTTTGTGGATCTTTGCAATACCGATAACATCCGGCTGATCGATGCCGAGTCCTTTGAGCACATCGAGTGCCTGGCTCAACTGCCCCTTGCCGCCGTCAACAATGATAAGCGACGGTATATCTTCCTTATTCTTAAACCGCCTGCTCATGACCTCGCGCATCATTGCATAATCATCCGGCCTGCTGACCTCTCTGAGCCTGTAGTGCCTGTATTTTGCCTTTACCGGACTGCCGTTCTCGAACCTCACCATGGATGATACGCTGTTTGTACCGAGGACATTGGAATTGTCGAAACACTCCATTGTGGACGGTGTGTTCCTGAGATGCAGCAAGTCTTTGAGCACTTCAAGGGCTGACATGGCTGTCACGTGTTTTTGCAGGGATATGCGCAGGTATTCGGCTGCGTTCTTCCCGGAGAGTGCGAGTAATTCGGATCTTTTCCCTGCCTTCGGTACCTCGATATGGACGGCACTGCCTTTTAAATCGGACAGCCGGGATGCAAGGACATCCATATCGGCAAGCCTGAAGGGAAGGTAAATATGGTCCGGTATAAAATGACCGTTCTCATAATACTGGCTGACTGCGGAACCCAGGAGTTCTTCTCTGTCAAGGACGGCATCGCTGAACAGGTAGTTCAAAGAATTGAGCAGTTGCCCGCTGCGGATAAAAAGGCCGTTGAGCGCGGCTGTTTGCTCCTGCGATGCAAGGTTAAAAATATCTATATCAACATTCCGTGAGCTCTCCACTTTCTGCTGCTCGACGGTCTTCTCTATATTTCGTATAAGGTCACGGGTCTGCGCTGCCTTTTCGTAGTGCTCCAGCCCGGACTCGGCTTTCATGTGCGTTTTCAATTCCCTGATGACAGCACCCGTTTTTCCCTCGAGAAAGAGCTGCGCCTGTTTGACATGCTCTCTATACTCCTCCGTTGACAGGAGACCCACACACGGAGCAGAACACCGCTTGATCTGATACTTCATGCACGGCCGTATCCTGTTTCTCAGCTCGGCATCCGTGCAGGTCCTGAGCTGGAAAAGGTCTGTTATCAGCTTGACCGTTTCCCGTGCAGCAAACGCAGACGAATAAGGTCCGAAGATCAGGGAACCGTCCCGCACGGGCCTTCTCACGACCTGAATGCCGGGGAACTTATGGTCCATGGATATACGGATGTTGACATAACTCTTGTCGTCTTTCAATCGTATGTTGTACCGGGGCTTGTGCTTTTTGATAAGATTGTTCTCGAGCAGGAGTGCTTCCTTTTCCGTGTCCGTCAGCATGAATTCTATACGCCGTATTCTGGGTTTCAGAAAATTTATAAAAGGCCTGGTATCCGGAGACGCTGTAAAATAAGCCCGTACCCGGCTGTTCAGATCAACGGCTTTGCCTATGTAGAGCACCGTGTCTGTCGTGTCCTTAAATATATAAACGCCGGGCTGTTTCGGTACAGCGCCGAGTTTTTCATGGATATGTTCGTCAACCGCTATCATACTTCTTATTATAATTTAAAAAATCAAATTGGCAATGACGAAAGCTGCAGGGAAAGCATTGTGCGGTATCCATTTACAAATCTTGTTAAAAATGCGCATATACCTTGTATCAAGGGGGATTCCGGATGGAAGGTATTACTGTTTTTTATCCGATGTACAATGAGGAATTATATATAAAAAGGGCTGTAGAAGCTGCAAAAGAGATA
>JAMDCL010000007.1 GCA_023489065.1 Deltaproteobacteria bacterium
AGGTAATAAAGCCCGGTCTTCAATACCTCTATTGCATCCTCGCGCTTATTTTCCGATGCATAGATATTTGCAAGCAATTGGTATGCATCCCCGTAGGTATTGTCCGTATGTATGATATACGAGAGGGCCGTTGTCGCAGAGGCAGTATACCCCAACTGGTTTTGAAGAACTGCAAGGTAAAACAGCATGACCGTATCCGATATATGGAGTGCCGAAAGCTTCGCCAGGGCATCCTGTTTATCCGGTATGATGGAAAGGAACAGCGGGACATACCGCTTCAGGTTTGCCGTATCGGAGAGCATAAGCCCTTGCAAAATCCCTGCGGCAATACCGATATTTCGATCAGCGTTCCCATTGTCCTGCAAAAGACCCGTTTCAGCCGGTGCGGAGGTACCAAGACTCACCCTCGGCGTTTTAATAAGCTCGTTTGCAAGCACCCATTCGCCGTCAGGCAATGCCGCAGCGGTTTGCCGGATCTTGTCCAGAGCAACGTTACTCAGCAGGAGCATGGACAGGGTGTCCCAGGTGTACGGCGGATAGATACGGCTTGCCTTTGTATAATAGGCGATGGCCGTGTCTTCGTTGCCCTGCTCAAGCTCGAGGTCGGCCATCCGCAGGCACAGGGAAGCATTGGACGGGTCAAGCGTCAGGGACCTTTCCGTGTAGAGGATGGCATCCTGCAAGTCCCCTGTGTACTGGTAAAGTCCGCCGATGTCTTCCGGATAGTAGGGGTTCCACGGGCAAAGCTGTGCGGCCCGCTTGAACTGGGTAATGGTATTGTCAAGCGCAGTCATACTGCCTGTTTGCCTGAATGTATTGAACCATGCCTTGCCTGTTTCGAAATATACCTTGTCGGTTGTGATATACCTCTGTGCGCGCGTAAGGTTCCGGATGGAGTGGGAAAGCAATTCAGCGCGCGCATCGCCCTGCGCCTTCCCTTTGTTTCCATGGGAAAAAGAGGAAAATACATTATTGAACAACGTATGGACAAATCCCCCCTCTCCCCCCTTTAGTAAAGGGGGGTAGGGGGGATTTGTCTTTGATAATGGAGGCGTGGTACCTAAGCCGGATCCGGGTAGAGGCTTCGCAGACAGCTCTTTCTTCCCCTGCTCATACAGGTACTGCCCGTACAGGGCCCTTGAACACAACACTACGGCGGATACGAAAAAAATCCCGGCCAGTATACCGACGAGAATGCGCTGTTGCTTTGAGAAAACCTTTACATAATCGAGAGGGAGGTTCTGGCTGTTGATCTGCATGACAGAGGCAGTGCCAGCCATGACAAGCAGGGCCGAGATCGCATTTGATGGCACAAGGATGCCGAAGTCCACGAAGTTGTGGAAGATCAAAAAAAGCGTCGAGGTAAGCCCCGCCCAGAGCACGGCCTTTTTGAAATCAGACGACGTATGCTTCATCTCCCGGGTCAATGCGTAAATCCATGCAGATAATATCCATATCAACAAGCCCAGCCCTATGATGCCGGTGTCATCCGCTGTCTCGATAAAAATATTGTGGGCGTGATTGACGAAATACAGGATGTCAGCAGGCCTGAACCTGTGGAACGCATCACCGTACGTGCCGATGCCCCAGCCGATGAAAGGGTGGTGAATGAACATCTTCAAAGAACCGAGCCATATACCGAGCCTCTGGGAGGCGCTGAGTATGAACAGACTGCTGAAGATACTGTGTTCGAACGGGTACAGGCTGAGGATAAAAACACCGGCAAGCACACCTGCGCCGAGCAGGATAAAGGCCGTTTTTTTACGGTAAAGCCCGAGCCATGCGGAAGCGAGCAGTGTGATGGTTATTGCGAGGATAAAAGAGATGTACGCGCCTCTCGACACCGAGAACAGAAAACTGATCAATACTATGGACAGCGAGACAAACCACATGACCCTGTCCCTGATACGCTGGTGCCGGTAAACGCTCAGTGCAATGGCATACGGAAGGAGCATGCCCGTCAGCATTGCAACATGGTTGTGATTGACGAGCCATCCGGAGAAAACATGCTCGCCGACTTTGAAGCGGCTGAATGCCCGTACAAGATACACGAAAAGCAGGATACTGTTCGTGTAGACCACTGACTGGAGAAGGTAAAGGCTGTTTTCGCGTTTACCGAAGCCTGCGTACAGATACACGAAGAACAGGACAATCAGGAAAAAAAGCAGGATAGCACCGAACAGGTATCTCTGGTTCGCGGGGCTGAGAATCACCGTCTGGATGACGATGTACGCAAGAAACAAAAAGACCGGCAGGTAAAACCTGTCGTGCGGAAGGCTTATCTGTCCGTCGGTACTCTCAAGCAGGGTCAGGTAAACAAGCATGGTCAGGAGGAATAAAATGGCGAGGGTAATCAGGAGTTTGTCAAAAAGAAACGGAGAGCCGTAGTGAAGGGATGAGAGGACAATCAAAACAGGGCTCAAAAAAATCATCAATATTTTTATCATATTTTTTGCTTTACAATCAAGGTTGTTTATAGCATAATGAAAATAGTATGGAAAAGGTTCGGTATAAGGTCATACCGCCGCTTCAGCTGGACATCGATCTGCTTGTACGCGTTGTCGATGCCCGCATTCATCCTGACAAAGCTGTTGTAGATCGCCACAAACCAGAAGACTATGAGAAG
>JAMDCL010000139.1 GCA_023489065.1 Deltaproteobacteria bacterium
CCTCCTTTACAGGAGTGCTATATTCGCTCCCGCCATAGACGAGCCTGGAAAAATAATCCCGTCCCAGCGCATCGGTCCCGAGCACATGGATGGGAGCGCCCTGAACATAGAAGAGCTTTCCGTGCGTCAAAAACTCTATGGGGTAGCGTTTGTCCTTGAGTTCCCGGTATGTTTCACTATGGATGTCCGACAATGCGTAGTTATAAATATACGGTCTGACAAATTCGGTCATGCCGTTTTTATGGATCGTGAAGTGTACAGCGGTTGGCGGCTCGTCGGGAAAATCCCTGTTTTGAGACAGATACGAATAGGGGGCCACTGCGGGAGCGAATATAGCACTCATGTAAAGGAGAAACAGTATTGTGCCCGCTGCTATGGCAACTGATTTCTGGCTTGTTTTCATAGGTCTTTCATGTCTGCGATTTGATCCTCGGATCAACATAGATAAGCGCAATGTCCGCGATCAAGTTGCCCAGAAGGAGCATACCCGCACCGATGAGTATGTCACCCATGAGCAGGAAGACATCCATCGACATCACGGCCTTCAATAACAGTGTTCCGAGCCCCTGCAGGTTCAGTATGGTCTCTACCAATGCCGCTCCGCCGAGCAATCCTGCGAAATCATAACCTGCAAGCGTAATAAACGGGTTAATCGCATTCTTCAGGAGGTGGACGTAGATTACCCTCGAGTTTTTCACGCCCCGCGCCTTTGCTGCAATAACAAACTCGCTGCGTTTGACCTCAATGATGTTCGCCCGTATCAGGCGGGTATAGGAAGCGACCTGCGGCACAGCAAGCGCAATCACCGGCATGATAAGGTGAATAATCCGGTCATAAATTTTATCCGCCGGGCTTAACAACCCGTAGAGCGGACTTGTTGTGCCCCCCGTCGGCAGAATGCCTGTTTTTGCGGCTATCAGGAGCAAGATGAATGCAAGAAAAAATGAAGGCACGGATATGCCGACATAATTTACGACACCCGATGTCCTGTCAAAAAGGCTTTGCTCTTTTATACCGGAAATGATGCCCAGCGGCAGTGCTACGATCCAGGAAACAAGAATTGCAGAGACAGACAGGATGAGCGTATTCATTGCCCGTGAAAGAATAAGACTGAGGACCGGTGCATGATAGTAGATACTATTGCCAAGGTTCAGATGCAGGACCTGCCACAACCATAATCCGTACCGCTCAAGCAAGGGTTTGTTCAGACCGTATGCCTGCTCCATCATGGCTATTGTTTTCTGCGAAATATAGGGGTTCATCTTCAGGGATGTCAGAATGTTTCCCGGTGCGAGGGAAATGATAACGAAAGAAATGAAAGTAATACCTATCATCACCGGTATCATCATCAGAACACGTTTTATGATAAATTTTAACAGCATAATAGTGGCTGGATAATGTTATCCGTTAACCCGTAAAATGCAATAGAAAAGTTTGTGAAATGACGAAAGGCAGAACAAGGAAAAGTGGTCTTCGCCCGAATGGACTATAAAAATAAAATTTCCTCAGTCCTGTGCACAGGACTGAGGAATAACCTTGATAAAAGGCCCTGAAATCTAACTTATTATCTAAGCTTTTGTAACCTTTGAAGCCTGTGGCCCTTTCGGACCTGACACTACTTCAAAACTAACCTGATCTCCTGCCTTAAGAGACTTGAAACCGTCTCCCTGAACTGCTGAATAATGAACGAATATGTCCTGTCCATTATCCTGTTCAATGAAACCATAACCTTTGGCGTCACTGAACCATTTTACCTTTCCACTTGCCATTAATATCTACCCTCCTTTCTTGAGTCCATCAATGATGGGAATATTATCAATATAGTTATATTTAAAAATTTGTCAACAACTATTTATATCGTGGCCATAACCAGCCGTTCTCTTGTTTTATAAGTTTATTCCATTATATTATGGTAAATCCCGGTAGAACGACCCCAAAAGGGGGATGCGACGCGGGTGAAAGTATCGTGGCTAAAGCCTTGCGATCAAGTACTCCGGCTGAAAATAGCGGGCTTTCTAACGGGTCAAATCAAGGAGGAACCTATGGAAATGACGTATACGAACCTTGGCAGCACGGGGTTATTGGTATCAAGGCTTTGCTTTGGAACTATGACGTTTGGCAAGAGTCAATGGAAGCTGGGCGGAGTCGATCAAAAGCTAGCCGATGAGATGGTAAATACGGTTATCGATAACGGCATTAACTTTTTTGACACGGCGGATGTTTACAGCGCGGGACAATCGGAAGAAATACTCGGTAAAGCGCTCGGTCCAAAAAGACACAATGTCGTTATAGCGACAAAGGTACGGGGGCGGGTTGGTACCGGACATAATGACGCGGGATTAAGCAGACGGCATATATTCGACGCAATCGATAAAAGCCTGAAGAGGCTGGGCACCGATTATATAGACCTGTATCAGGTACACGGTTGGGACGCGTTTACCCCGCTTGAGGAAACCATGAATGCCCTGGGTGACATCGTCACAGCCGGGAAGGTCAGGTATATAGGCTTTTCGAACTACGCTGCATGGCAGGCAGCACTCAGTCTCGGCATATCCGAAAGGCTGTCCATAGCACGGTTTCAGACAGCACAGATGCACTACAGTTTGCTGTGCAGGGAC
>JAMDCL010000059.1 GCA_023489065.1 Deltaproteobacteria bacterium
CGTTGCCGATTCATTTTTCTTACACGCTGGAAGTGTCGTCCCCGGGGTTAACGAGGGAGTTAAAGCGGAAGGAGGAATACGTGAGGTTCAGCGGCAGGGACATCAGGATCATAACGCGTCAGCCTGTCCTGAACCGGGTTGTTCTCGAAGGTACGCTCAGGGGTATGAAGGATGAAGATGTATTGATTGATAATGACGGTACCGAGATTATGATACCGTACAGGTTTATAAAGAAGGCAAATTTAACATTTAAAGTATAGGGGGATAAAATGTTTTCCGAACTCACAAAAATTATAGGGCAGCTCGAGCGTGATAAAAGTATAGATAAGGTTATAATACTGAATGCGTTGGAAGCTGCTATGATAAGTGCAGCCAAGAAAACGATCAAGTATAATGCCGATATAGAGGCCAAGTTCAACGAAGAACTCGGTGAGGTGGAGGTGTTTGAATTCAAAGAGGTCGTTGAAACCATCACCAATGCCGACACACAGCTTGACCTGGAGCAGGCAAAGAAAATGGACCCCGACGCACAGGTGGGAGATAGTGTCGGTATAAAGATAGATACCCAGAAGTTCGGAAGGATATCCGCGCAAGCCGCTAAACAGGTCATCTTGCAAAGGATGAACGATGCGGAGAAAGAGGTTGTTTATAAGGAGTTCAAGACCAAGAAAGGCGAGGTTGTTTATGGTGTCATCAGGAGGTTTGAAGGCAGAACAATAGTTATGGATCTCGGCAAAACAGAGGGTGTCCTCCCGCCGACAGAGCAACTGCCTAAGGAGAACTTCCGGATGGGAGATAAAATAAGGGTTTATGTGCAGGAAATAAGAATGACAAACAAAGGCCCGAAAATTATCCTTTCCAGAACAAACAACCAATTCCTCGTTAAGCTGTTTGCAACGGAGGTCCCGGAAATAGCGGAAGGTATCGTCGAGATAAAGGCCGTTTCCAGAGAACCCGGCAATAAGGCAAAAATAGCGGTCTTCTCGAAAAACAAGGATGTCGACGCGGTCGGCGCCTGTGTCGGTATGAGGGGAGCGCGGGTACAGAACATCGTGCAGGAGTTAAGCGGGGAAAAGATAGATATCATCCCGTGGACAACGGACCATGCAAAATACATCATTTCCGCGCTTGCACCTGCAAAGATAACCGAGGTTTCCGTTGACGAAGACGAGCGCTATATAGAAGTTATTGTCCCCGATGACCAGTTATCCCTCGCGATCGGAAGAAAAGGCGTCAATGTGCGGCTCGCAGCGCAGCTTTCCGGCTGGAAGATCGATATTAAGAGCGAAACCAACATAAAAGAGATAAAAGAAAAGGCCAAAGAAGCGTTTGCCGGATTTAGCTCGATTACGATAAAAACAGCTGAACTCCTGTATGGTTATGGCATAAAGTCCATGAAAGAACTTGCCGAAAGCCCGATGGATGTATTGATAAAAATACCGGGTTTTGATGAAAATAATGCAAAACAACTGAAAGAATCAGCAATAGAAGAATTGAAAAAAAGGTCTGAGAAAGAGACTTCCGACAAAGGGCCTGAGGCTGCTTCCCAGAGCAATTAAAAAGGGCAATTGAAAAGGGATACGATGAAAAAAAGGGTACATGAAATAGCAAAAGAGCTTGATCTTTCGTTCAAGGATCTTACAAAAAAATTTGAAGAAATCGGAATCTCGGTGAAGAGCCATAACAGCTCGGTTGAAGAAAAAGATTTCGAAGCCTTGAAACAATTGCTGAAAAAAGAAAAAGAAAAGACCGAGGTAAAGCCGAAAACTATTCTGAGGAAGAAAAAAGAAGCCGTCGTTCCGGAACAGGAAGCACCGGCAGCGGTTCAAACAGGTGCCGACGCAAAACAGCACGTACCCCTGCAGGAAGATAAAGAAAAAGCAGGAGTGCCGGGCAAGGGAGTTTCTAAAACAGAACTTCATGGGGCAGAAGAACCGGCAGATAACCGCTCTGAGGCATCTGTAAAAGCCGTAAAACATGAAACAGCGGCAGTGCAAAAAGAAACCGTTCGGGAAGCGCAGGTCAGAAAGTCCGCACAGGCGGAGCATAAAGAAATAACACCGGAAGACAGGACACAATCCGCACCCTTACACACAGCAGGCCAGCCGGCGGTAAAGGAACAGCCCCATGCAGGAGAAGCTCAAGTACAGGAAACCGATGAATCTAAAAAACCGCTCAAACGGCCAGTCGAGATCCTTCCTCCGGAAGAAGGAAAAGGCAAGGGCAAGATCAAATCCGAGAAGGGCGGGGCTTTTATAAAGAAAAAGATATTGTCGAGAATAAAAACAGACCTGTCCGAAGAAATCGATCTTTTGCAGGAAAGCAAAGAAGATGAGACGATACTTGAGAACGTTACAACGTATCCCAAAAAGATACAGCCTCCGCACAAGCAGCAAAAACATGAAAAACCACTACAGGGGAATGTGAAGGCACCGGTGGTCCAGCAAAAGAAAATAGTAAAAATAGACGATAAAATGACCGTATCAAAGCTTTCCCAGCTTATGGGGGTGAAGGCATCCGAAATTATTAAAAGGCTTATAGCCCTTGGCGTTATGGCCGGAATC
>JAMDCL010000042.1 GCA_023489065.1 Deltaproteobacteria bacterium
ACTGCAGGCTGGTAAAAGAGAAGAATGCAATACTCCTTGCTCATAACTATCAGAGGGAAGAGATTCAGGAGATTGCAGACCTTACCGGTGATTCGTACGAATTGAGTGTGAAGGCATCCAGGACGGATGCGGATATTATCGTATTTTGCGGTGTGCGGTTCATGGCGGAGAGCGCAAAGATACTCTCGCCCGGTAAGACGGTCCTCCTTCCCAATGCACATGCAGGATGCCCCATGGCCGATATGATCACGGCACAGCAACTGGAAGGGCTGAGATCCCAGTACCCGGATGCTTATGTCGTGAGCTATGTAAACACCAATGCGGATGTCAAGGCATTATCGGACGTGTGCTGTACCTCATCGAATGCGGTAACTATCGTCAAGGCTGTCCCTGCAAAAAAGGTAATCTTTGTCCCGGACAAGAACCTTGGCAGCTATGTTAAAAAAATCACAGATAAAGATATGATTATCTGGAACGGCTATTGTCCGACGCATCACCACATTTATCCCGAAGAGATAAAACTGCTGAAAGAGAAATATCCTGATGCGCCGTTTGTATGCCACCCCGAATGCAGGCCCGATGTCGTCGAGCTCGCAGACAAGGTAACGTCTACATCCGGTATCATAAAGTTTACGAAGGAAGACCCGCACCACCGGTTTATCATTGGCACTGAAGAAGGTATCATGTACCAGCTCAGGAAGAACAGTCCCGAAAAGGAATTCATCCTCGCTTCAAACGGGTTTATATGCCCGAATATGAAGAGAACTCGACTTGAGGATATTGTACTTGCACTGGAAAAGAATCAGTACGAAATCACGCTGTCGCCGGCAATCATAGACAAGGCGAGGGCCCCGCTCGAGCGGATGATCGAGATAGGAGCGGTTCCCGCAGGCAAGTAACAGCCGAGGCTGTATTTAAGCACATCGGCATTTCATAGAACAGGACCCGGTAATGGCAGCGAAAAAACTTGTTCTGCAATCGCCGCAGGAAGGGAAGGTATCGTTCACCCCTGCTCGTTAAACGGCATTGTATTGCGAAACGAATTCATTCCCGGCAAATGCCCTTTAAGAGGTCCGGTACCAGGCAGGTTTTGATTTATACCGGGCTTGTGGTAGTATTCATGCATGGATGGTAAGAGACACAGATGATCGGTATAGGCATAAATACAGGTACATCCGCGGATGCAATCGATGTCGCAGTGGTGGAGTTCGGCAGGACACGACCCCGTCTCTCGATAAAACTCCTGTGGTCCGGCGCATACCGCTATCCGGCAGAGCTCAAGCAGTTGTTCCTGGAACTGGTCGATTTTACCAATACACTGACGCCATCCACATGGTTTGACATGGCCGGCCGGTTTGATTTCGGGCTTGGCATGGCATTCTCCGATGCCGTGTTGAAAGCAATACGGGCATCAGGTGTCAGAAAATCCTCAATAGCATTCATCGGCTCCCATGGCCAGACAGTCTGGCATTCTCCGGCACCCGCTGGACACTCAAGGGGCAAACGGTTCACAACGGGTTCGACGATCCAGCTCGGCAGTCCGTCTGCTGCCGCGGTGAGGACCGGCATACCGGTCGTTGCCCATTTCAGGGACAAGGACATCGCGCTGGGAGGCCAGGGTGCGCCCCTTGCACCGGTTCTCCACTTCGAACTGTTCAGGAAGTATGCACCCGCAATTGTCCTGAACATCGGCGGCATTGCCAATATAACCGTACTGCCTTCGCGCAGGGATTTTTCCCGGGTGTACGGGTTCGATACAGGGCCCGGCAACAGGCTGATCGACATAGCGGCAGGGGCTTATACAAACGGCAGGCAGTCCTTTGACAGGGACGGAAGGCTTGCAAACACGGGTGTTGCCGATACGGAGCTGCTCTCGAGGCTTATGCATGACCGATTTATAAGGAGACGCCCTCCCAAGAGCACCGGCAGGGAGCATTACAACAAGACGTACCTGACCATGCAGGGGATACGCCTCGATGATATTCATACCATTGCCGCATTAACGGCGTTTACAGCGCGTTCCATTGCCTACAACATAGAACACTTTGTCAAAACCCCGGTCAAAAATATCATTGTCTGCGGCGGCGGTACCCGCAACGGTGCTATACTGAAACAGCTTTCCGGGTTGATGCCGGGGGTAACTATAAAGACCGTAGAAGAACTCGGTTACAACTCATTCTCGATAGAACCCATGCTCTTCGCATACCTCGGATATCTCGGGTTCAACAGAATACCGGTAAGCTTCAAAAACATAACAGGCTCATCTCTGGCGTTCGTGCCGGGCGGGATCTATTATCCGTAAGAAAAACAAAAAGCGGATTAAACCGAAAAAAGGTGAATGTGTGCTTTCGATGCCTCTATCTCATCCCCGGTCAGCGGCTCGTGGACGTATTCTATGTTCAGGGATGACTTCAATCCTTCAAGCAGTGCCTTGATAAGACTGTCCTGTCCTACCCTGAGATCACGTGTTATGGAGCCCTGCTGGAGCAGGATGCCCTTTGCCCTCCTCTGTGCACTTCCGACGAGTTTTTTACCGTCCACGGTCAAT
>JAMDCL010000081.1 GCA_023489065.1 Deltaproteobacteria bacterium
TTGCCGCCGTTTCCTCCGTCACCGCCGTCAGGACCTCCCCTCGGTATATACTTTTCCCGTCTGAAGCTGACGCATCCGTTTCCTCCATTACCGGCCTTGATCTGGATCTCTGCAGTATCAATGAATTTCATATAAGCATTCTACAAACTAAAAGTTCAAGAGAGTGGATCGGGGTTGTCCCGCTCAAAACCATATATTTTTTGTTCTTGGTAAGTTTCTATGCATGCACATTGCCTTCTTTATTTTTGCACAAATCCGGTTCTTCTGTCATCGTTATGCCCCTTCCCTGTCATTCCCGCGAAAGCGGGAATCCAGGAAATAAGTTCCCGGAAAAAGTTCTCTCAAGGCTGAAAATGCAGGGGCTTTCTCATAGGGTAAGGACTGGATTCCGTGTCAAGCACGGAATGACGAAAATAAGATTTCCCCCCTATCACCAAGAAAATGCAATCTTATCGAAAATGTTTACTATCGTTGAGGAAGGCAGAGAAACCGATTTTAATATCTCGCAACACTATTTCTGTCAGGCAGGTATTACGTTAACGGTTACCTTGTCGCTCGAGTGCGTGAATTTAACAATGCCTTCCTTGAGTGCGAATATCGTAAAATCCTTGCCAAGACTCGTATTCTTTCCCGCCTTAAATTTTTCACCGACCTGACGCACGATTATGCTGCCGGCCTTTGCCGTCTGTCCTGCAAAGAGCTTGACCCCGCGTCTTTGTCCCTGACTGTCCCTTCCATTGACCGAACTACTCTGTCCTTTTTTATGTGCCATGAGAACACCTCAATTATTTTTGTATATAATGTCTTCGACCTTGACCGTTGTAAGGATCTGACGGAACCCTTGCTTCTTCCTGTAATTCTTCCTTCTCCTGTGTTTAAAGATAACAACCTTATCGCCTTTTTTCTCTCCCAATACCTTTACCTTGACAAGCGCATTGGCAACGACAGGCGTACCGATAACGGTACTGGAACCATCATTCACGAGAAGAACATCGGTAATGTTCAGTTCCGCATCCTTTTTAACATCGTCTATCCTGTCCAGAGCAACAACATCACCCTGCTTTACCGTGTATTGTTTCCCGGAATGTTTTATCACTGCGTACATCTGACCCTCACTTTTCATTTGATTAGACATTGCTACCGAATAAAACTAATCTTGTCAAGTGAATGCAGGAATCTGTCATTCAAACTCAAAAAGTGCACAGGAGTACAATTAAAAACGGAGCATCAGGCTTTTTAATGGATACCCCCAACATAGAGTAGTGGCGCATCAGACTTTTTTGTGTGCTCTCCCCTCTTTGAAAAAGAGGGTGGGGCACCCAAGTTCCTCTTGGGTCGGGAGATTTTATAATACTGATCTGAAAATCCCCCTTTGTCCACCTTTTACAAAGGGGGAAACCTCAGATCCCCCTCTTTGAAAAAGGGGGTGGGGCACCCAAGTTCCTCTTGGGTCGGGAGATTTTATAATCATAAAACACTCCATGAATATTGCTTCAAATAACTATTGTACAAGAGCGTGCCCTTAAAATCCCCCTTAATCCCCCTTTTTCAAAGGGGGAAAAGTATCTTTCACATTTTTACCTATCCACATAAAAGCCCGAAGAGCCAACATGGTATCCCGGATGAATAAACGGCCTTTTCGCGTGCTTTTATGGGCTCGTTCTTCCCTTTGACTTTAAAAATAACACCGTTATAATACTCCTATTCTTTCGAGGGGAAGGGAATCGGGCAAAGCCATGAAATCACTGTCGGGTAAAAAAATATTGGTTACCGGTGCTACAGGCGGGTTTGGCAGCGAATTTGCAAAACAACTCCATGGGTTGGGTGCGCACCTTATCCTCAGCGGCCGCGACCAATCAAAACTCGACGCCATTTCCGGCACCCTGGGACCGTCACCCTCCGGGGGCAAGGTCATCGGCACCATCAAAGCAGACCTTTCGAACAGAGCAGGGTGCGAAGAGCTCTACGCCGGGTGTACGGCAATAACAACCGGACTCGACGTTTTGATAAACAACGCAGGCATTATCGCGTACGGGGATTTTCACCAGGTCCCCCTGGATACGTGGGAACGGCTTATGGAAACAAACCTGCTTGCGGCAATGCGCCTTACCTACCTGTTTCTTCCGGCCATGCTGAAAAGAAAACAGGGGCATATTGTACTCATGTCATCCGTTGCAGGGTTTGTCGGTACCAGAAACAGTACGGCATATTCGGCCTCGAAGTTCGGTCTGCGGGGATTCGGCCTCTCCCTGTACGGTGAGGTGCATCCCAGGGGTATTGATGTAACCATGCTCTATCCTTTCTGGGCCGACACGCCGATCCTCCAGTCGGAAGATTACGGCAGCAAATCCACAGGCAAGGTGTTCCGGGCTGTTGTGGACAGGGCCGATGATGTCGTCAGGGAGTCGATAGCAGGGATACGAAAAAACAAGCTGTCCGTTTACCCGGGTCCGGTTGCGAAGGTACTGCACCTTGCAAACAAAGTCATCCAGATCAGGGGCAGCCAGCGGAAGGGCTAAGCATGGACGGACGCGGTAAAGATACCAT
>JAMDCL010000049.1 GCA_023489065.1 Deltaproteobacteria bacterium
AGTACCCGGATCAGGCACTTCGGCCCCGAAGATAACCCGTGCACCCGCTGTTCTGCCAGCGCCGATAACGGAGGCTATGGCCTCCATATTGCCGAGTCCGTTTTGGAACGACACGCACGCGCCGTTTTCTTTTAACAAGGGGGCATACATGGTCGCTGCATCGAGCGTGTCGTAACTCTTTACGCACAGAATGATCAGGTCGAATGTGCCGGCCGCGGGTAGATTTTGAGGTTCGATTGTTGCTATGTCCCGTAGGTTATAGTTTCCCCAGATACCTGTTATGTCAAGTCCCCGGGATCGGATGCGGCGCAGGTGTTCTCCCCTTCCTGCAAGGGTAACATCATAACCCGTTTTATATAAAAATCCACCGATCACGGAGCCGATTGCCCCTGCTCCTGCAACGAGAATTTTCATGGCCGCCTCCTTTATTATCTCATTTTCAAGACAACTCTAATCTGAATTTTTATGTATATTTCCCTTTAGTTCGTACAAGATTACTGCTTGCTTGTCATTCCCGTGTAAACGGAAATCCAGAAAAGCAGCTCCCAAAAGATGGATTCCTGCTTTCGCAGGAATGACGGCCTATGAATGTATTATTCCCCCTTTGCTACCCCGACACTGTATACCCGTACCGGATTCTCTTTGCCTTTCACCGTTATTTCACCGACAAGCTTTGTATTAAACGGTGATTGGATAAACCTGTTCGTCTCGCTTGAAATGAGTATCTGGTTTGGGGCAGCTTTTGCCTGCAGCCTCGAGGATACATTAACGCAATTGCCGATGATGGTATATTCCAGCCTCTGTGGAGAGCCTATCATGATGCCCGTCACCGCGCCCGTATCCATGCCTATTCTCAGCGATATGGGTATCCCGCTGTTCCCGGTCCTTACCCATTCAAGCAGTTTTATGGCCGACCGTATGGCCCGGTCGGTATCATCCGGATGAGATAGAGGTGTACCGAATACAGCCATAAATCCATCTCCGAGAAACTTATTTACGGAACCGCCCTGAGAGAGGACGATAGTAGTGGCTTGTTCGAAGAATGCCCTGAGAAGTTTTGCTATGTCTTTGGATTCATTTTTTTCCGTCAGCGATGTAAACCCTACAATATCCGCAAACAGGATCGTGGTCCTGTCGGCAGTCTGTACATTCCACATCTCCGAAGGATTGTTTTTAATCATGTCGAGCAGGCCTGAAACAGCTTCAATAGGTACGAACCTTTTGATCTGATCCGACAGGACCATTTCATCGGTAATCTTTTTGGTGAGCCGTTCGTGCGCAACATTGAGTGCGAGAAGGTTCGCCATAATGGTCACAAAATTAAGCTGATCCTCAGTGAAGGGAGCCTGACTGACCCTGCGGTCCGCATAGAGCGCCCCGTAGACATGATCTTTTTCCCAGATAGGGGCACAGAGTGCGGAACTTATACCCATATTCTGAATCGTACGGTCTCCGGCAAATCTCTTGTCTGCAGCGGCATTTTGTACAAGCAAACCCGCCCTGTTTTTTATAGACCGGCCGAGTATGTTGGAACTTATGCCACGGATGCCGGGTCCTTCCTTTCCGTTGGCGGCCTCCAGCACGAGTTCACCGGTTTTTTCGTCGATAAGTACGATTGCCCCGTATTCAGCCTTGATAGCATCACAAACCGATTGCAGGGTCTTTGCAGATAAGCTGTTCAGGCCGGTTGCATAGATACTTTCCCGCGCCGCCGAAAACAGCACGTCCAGATAGATGTTGTTGAGAAGCGACGGCGACCCTGCTATGGAATCGAGTTCTTGTGAGGAAACCTCTTTGATCGTCGTCAGATCGTTGTCATGAAAAATAAGCACAACACTGCCTGCCGTGATTTCATCCTGATCATGCAGCCTTGTTCTTCCCCGGACTTTTTTATTGTTCAGGATTGTGCCGTTGGAACTGCCGTTGTCATAAAGATAGTATCCGTCCGGTTCCTTTTTTATGACAAAGTGGTTCCTTGAAACGCTTGCGTCAAGAAGAGGCAGGTCATTGGACGGAAGCCTGCCTGCACTGACGGTTTCCCTGTCTATTTTGTAAACCGTTTCATTCAGGCTGCCTTTATATCTATAAGACAGTGAGGGCATCTGATGCGATCAAATAAGGATAAATGCGTACAGGAGGGCGTTTACCGCTGACAGGGCAATCGCACTCTTGAGATATCCGCCGCCTTCGCTCAAAGGGGTGCGCCGCAAGAAAAGAAGGAGGAGCGACGACATAAGCAAGCTCAGTACGGTTAACAGTATTCCTGCCTGAAACACGGGATAAACGACCCACGGGGGGATTAGCCCGGCATAGACATACCGCATACCGGTGAGTATGAAGACCAGCGGTCCTGCGATAATGCTTATGAGCGGAAGCATGATGAGGGAATGCAGGGTTTTGATTGATGGTTCGGGGATGGTCATGGGCTTGCCGCATTTCTCGCATTGCTGTTTTGTGTCCTGCTGGTAACCGCACCACGGACATACCGATTTAATGGTCCTTCTTGTGATCTGGGTCTGGGTCAGTGTTGCATTATG
>JAMDCL010000054.1 GCA_023489065.1 Deltaproteobacteria bacterium
AAATTAAAGATAAATGGATTTCCGGGCCGCGGGTAATACCCGTAGAAGCCTACCTCTGCTATGAGCTCGACATCGACCTTCTCATGTTTCAACTTCACGGCGGACAGCCATGCCGCGATGTTAGAGTTCCCGATACCCGCGAGCACGGCTCTGTATGATTTGTCGCGTATTTTCTCTTCAAGGACGACTGATGCCATCGCGGTCATGAGTTCGTTTTTCGAAGGCTGGTCCGATGGAGATATGGTGTCCTGAACATCCTTGATCTCATCTGCCCAGGAAAGGGGTTTTCCTTTTCCCTTGAGATACAACTGTTTTTGACTGCCGAGCTTATGCAGATAACCGTCATGGTCCTGTACTCCCGTTATCCAGTCGTGGATCCACAAATCGAGGGTATCTATCGACTTTGCCGCTTCCCTGAAGCCGAGTATAAAATCATAATCCTCGCTATACCCGTCAAACTCGGAAAACCCGCTTTCTGCCATACCGCTGGGGTGTGAACCGAATTCCATGGGTACAACCGCTTTTACGAGGTACGACGGCAGCTTTGAAAGGTGGGAGTATTTACGTATAACGTCATCATCGACGATATGTTCTGCCGAAAGAATCACGCCGTTGCGGCTTGCATAAGCGCCGTAGAACTCCTCTGCATAGGGGGGTGTGAAAATAGCATGTCCCGATCTGTCCGCAACAAAAGCATGATACAGGGAAATATCAGGATTCACGGCTTTCAGCGCACCGATCTCTTTCGACGGCTCGAACGGCATGGGTATCCTTTTGAAACTGCCGGCGTTTTCTATCTCCATGGTACTGTCCATGATGGAGTTCACCGGTAAAAAGCCGACCCCCAGTGCACCTGCCATAAGCCTGAGCGTAAATGCAAGAATACTCCAATTCTCGATGTCCACCTGCTTGTTCAGATAGAGGTTTTGAACGACGATGTTCGGGGTCGGAGAAGGATAGGGATCCCCGGCGTACGTTGTTATAACCTTTTTTACCATGCCGAGATGCATCATGACGATAATGTGGTTAATGGCACCGAGGGTTATGATGTCGAACCCCGGTTTCGTCTTATAAAACTGCCTTATCAGTTCATAGGAAAGCCCGTACGGTATGCTGTTCGTTATGCCAATATGGATGGCCATACCCGGTTTTATGAATTTACTTATCGCTGCATCCGCACTCATTATCTTGTCCGCGCCGTCTTCCCTCGGAAGGCCGGAGAAAGATTCAAGTACATTTTTAACGGATTTTTCCATGATATTTTTCTCCTCTGCTATCGAACGTATCTGACCCGGCCTGTCCCGGTATCAACGATCCCCGAACAGTCCCTCGTCTTTTTGATGCACGATCGTGTTCCATATATCTTCTGCCTGCTTTTTTGTTTGTTCTATACCGGATGAATTATCGATGATAAAGTCTGCTTTTTTCTGTTTTTCCTCGATAGGCATCTGGGCGCGGATCCTTTCGAGTATGTGTTCATATGGCATCTCCGGCGTCCTGTTCTGTATACGCTTTATCTGTGCATCCCTGTTGCAAACGACGACAATGACGGGACGCAACCAGCTGTTCGCACCCGCTTCGAACAGCAGCGGAATATCCAGAATAATGATACCGTCTTTATCTTTCCTGAGATTAATTTCATCACGGATTTTCTCAAACACGTAGGGATGAATAAGTTGCTCGAGCCATCTTCTCTCTGTTGAGTCGCTAAATATGATCTCGGCAATCTTTTGCCGGTCGGCTTCAAGATTTTTGTTCAGTATTTTTTTTCCATACCTGTTTACGACCTTTTCGTACCCCGGCATACCTTTTGATAAGTATTCCCTGGCGATCTCGTCGGAATCGATGACAACAGCCCCGAGGGATTCGAATATATGGGCAACCGTAGATTTGCCTGTACCTATTCCGCCTGTCAATCCGACGATTTTCATGGCACGAATTTATGTTAAATTGACATATCTGTCAAGGATATGAAGAGGATGGAAACAGGGGTACCGTGATCAAGGGGACAAGGGAAAGAGTCCAGAGTCAGGAGTTATTAACCCGGCACTCCTAACTCCGGACTGCGAAACGATCTTACATATTGTACCCTTCTTCGCCATGCTGGGTGATATCGAGTCCCATGACCTCTTCTTCCTGGGTAACCCTCAATCCCATGGTCCAATCCAGCACCTTCAGAAGGATAAATGTTGCTACAAAGCCGTACACAATGGTCGCCGCAACAGCGATAAACTGTACCAGTAATTGCTTGGCATTGCCGTAAAACAGTCCGTTTGCACCGCCTGCATTTATGGCCACGCTTGCAAAAAGTCCTGTCGCAAGCGCCCCAAACGTACCGCCGACACCGTGTACACCGACAACGTCCAGTGCATCATCGTAGCCTAACTTCGGCTTCAGGCTTACGGCATAGTAGCACAGCATACCGGCAATAAAGCCTATAATGATGGCCGGTATGGGCCCTACATACCCGGATGCAGGTGTAATTGCTACGAGTCCTGCCACGGCACCGCTCGCT
>JAMDCL010000161.1:0-11685 GCA_023489065.1 Deltaproteobacteria bacterium
GTTCCGACGACCTGCATGAACATATTTACAAGATCCAGCGCGGGATCTTTGGCTTTATGTATCTTGGTACCGAGATAAGACTGACACACCTTGTGCCCTCCCGCAATGGCGAGCGTCGACAGCCATATATCTATGCCGAACCGTGCTATATCCGTAGCCCATACGGGCTGTTCGAGATACAGCTTAAACAGGTTTTGAGATATGCAGAAATCCCCTCCTATCGGTTGACGCAGGGATTTACCGTACAATGCAGTTGTAAGAGGATAAACGATCATGTTCGTTATCGTGCCGTCATACTTATACCTCGAATAATAGGGCGCGACAAAATCGTATTGATTATAAATAACCGGACCAAGCAGATTTTCCAGCCACTCCGGGGAAATGCTGCGAAGGTCAGCGTCAACAAGCACGCATGCCTTTGCTTTAAACTCCACCGCTTTCTCCAGTATGAGTTTTACGGCACTGCCTTTGCCGGGAATGCCTGTATACGGGATAGAGAGTTTATGGACGGTAAACAGGGGATGAGTCATGTAGACGATATTCGGGCTTCTTTGCTTGAATGTTTTTACAATATCCGGTGTCCCGTCATCGGACCCGCCGTCGGAATTGATGATGATGCAACGGCTCGACGGGAAATATTTTTCAACCCCGATAGTTACTGCCTCAAGTACATGCGAAATGGTATCCGCATTGTTGAAACTTGGAATACCTATCATGATGTCAAAATCGCCCTGCTCCGCCGAAACCTTGGCGCGGGGTAAAGATTGAGATTCCGCAACAGGCTTCAATGATGCAACGGGAGCGCGTTCGTGTTCCTCCAGCACCAATTTATCAATCTTACTGACGCCGGATGACAGCAGTGATTGAAAATATTCCATGTTCAGTGTCTCGTGGAGTTCTACCTTATTATCTTCCTGAAGCCTTTTCATGAAGGTTTGCAATATGCCGAAAGACATTTTGCTCAGATCGGTCAATCTCTGGTTCCTGTGTATTCGCATTTCCAGATCGACCTGGGCCATTGCATCTATCCCGATAAGTTTCAACAAGGATATAAGCATACCGGTTTCCACCCCATATCCCGTGGGGAAGGGGATTTGCCCGAACACATGCTTGAATCCGGCGTACTCGCCTGCAAGGGGTTGTATAAATCCGGCGAGCTCCGGGTAAAAAGCATTGAAAAGCGGCCGGGCAAGCAGCTCTGTAACCCTGCCGCCGCCAACAGGTTTCAGGTCGTTTCCGGACAGAATGGGACGAACATAAAACCCTTTGGTAAACAGAATGTGCTCGTTTCTCAGGAGCGGACCTATCAGGCCATAGACAAATCTCGGATCCATGTTTCGTATATCGGCATCTATCCAGACGATGATATCGCCCTCGAGCACGTACAGGCTTTTGAACAGTGCCTCGCCTTTGCCGCTATAGGTGCCGAGCGAGGGCATGATATCCTTATGCAGGTAAACCTTTGCACCGAGCGTTTGTGCAATCTCCCGTGTTTTGTCGCTTGAAGCGCTGTCGATCACGACGATCTCATCGAGCAGCCGGATATCATCGTAGAGTGCGGTTTTTAATGTCGTTATGATATTTCCTATGGTTGTCTCTTCATTCAGTGTCGGCAGGCAAAGGCTGATCTTCAGCCCCCTCTTTTGTTTCAACAGTAAAAGAGACTGGAGATTTGAGAAATCCTGGCTGTGAAACGTATGTGTTTCAAACCATTGGGTTACCTGATATTTCGACATATCCTATAGTATATAAGCATAGAATAAATTTTGTCTATAGTATCAGCAAGAGTCAGGTGAAGGGTTATTCTTCCGGAGGCTGCTGTGTTCTGAATCTTTTTATATACACATCGAGTATTGCTATTGCCGCAGGTGTAATACCCGATATCCGCGATGCCTGCCCAAGGGTAATTGGTTTGAACTTGTTGAGCTTTTCTTTTATTTCCGTGGATAAACCCGGGATGCCGCTGAAGGTGAATGCGGCCGGTATTCTGGTATGCTCAAGCTTAGAAAGCCTGCTTATAAACTCCAGTTCCCTTTTGATATAACCGTCGTATTTTACTTCTACCTCGAGAGCATCTTTAAGAGCATTGTTTATAGGTAAAAGCCATGGTTCAATTGATTCCAGGTGCTTTATCGTTATATTGGGCCTTTTAAGAAGTTGATAGAGTGTGGTTGTGTCAGAGATCTCTGTGTAACCAGCTTGAATTAAAATACTTTTTACCGTTTCACCCTTTATCTTTTTGGACTGGAGTTTACCCAGCATATCATTGTACTGCTCGCGCCTTTGAACAAAAAGACGATAGTCCTTTTCACCGAGGAGCCCTGTCGACCTGCCGATATCACTGAGGCGCATATCGGCGTTGTCCTCTCTTAAAATAAGTCTGTGCTCGGCCCTTGATGTAAACATTCTGTAAGGCTCCTGAGTCCCTTTTGTTACAAGGTCATCTATAAGCACGCCGATGTAGGCCTGTTGCCGGGTTATAATAAGCTGCTCTTTATGCTGAATCTGCAATGCCGCATTGATGCCTGCAACGATCCCCTGTGCCGCAGCCTCTTCATACCCGGAAGTACCGTTTATCTGTCCTGCATGATAAAGGCCGTGAACGGGCTTTGTTTCCAGTGTCGGGTAGAGCTGGGTCGGATCGACAAAGTCGTACTCTATGGCATAGCCGGGTCTCATGATTTCGACCTTTTCGAGTCCCTTTATTGCCCTGAGCATTTTTAATTGTATATCGTAGGGCAAGCTTGTCGCAAGTCCATTGGGGTATACCTCTTTTGTCTGATAACCCTCGGGCTCCAGAAATATCTGGTGCCTCTGTTTGTCCTTGAATTTAACTACTTTATCTTCGATAGACGGGCAATACCGGGCACCTGTCCCTTTGATGATCCCGGAATAGAGCGGGGACCTGTCAAGGCCGGAAAGGATAAAGTTGTGCGCCTGCTCATTCGTGTACGTCATGTAGCATGCAACAAGGGGGTTTGTGATCTTTTCTGTGGAAAAAGAAAAGGGAATAGGTGGAATATCGCTGTGCTGGGGTTCCAGCACGGAAAAATCGATGGTTTTTGCGTCAAGCCGGGGAGTGGTCCCTGTTTTGAGCCTGCCTATGGTAAACCCAAGACTTGTCAGGCTGTCGGATAAGCCTATCGAAGGCGGCTCCCCTGCCCTGCCTGCCGGGAAATGCGTGAGACCTATGTGGATAAGTCCGTTGAGGAACGTGCCGGGAGTAAGAATTACCGTTTTACCATAAAAGTTAAGACCGAGGGATGTTTCCACCCCTTGAACGGTTTTATTCCGGGCAATGATGCCGGTAACCGTCGCCTGTTTCAGATCAATACCATCCTGTTGTTCTATGACCTTTTTCATAAAGGTCCGGTACATGACCCTGTCGCACTGTGCGCGGTTGCCACGGACAGCAGGACCTTTGTTGGTATTCAGCCGCCTGAAATGGATGCCTGCATAATCCGTTGTTTTTGCCATCTGACCGCCGAGCGCATCGATCTCTTTGACCAGCTGCCCTTTGGCGAGACCTCCTATGGCAGGGTTACACGACATATAGCCTACGGTGTCCAGGTTGCCGGTCAGCAGTAAAACCTTACACCCCATGCGTGCGCCCGCAAGCGCAGCCTCTATACCGGCATGCCCGGCGCCTACAACAATAATATCATAAACAGTATCGTAGTTGATTGTTTTCATAGTGTTTCACATGAAACATTTTACGGTCTCAAGCTTATAAAAAACAAGTATAGCACAGAATAGTCAGGAATCAACAGGCTGTTGAAAAACTCGAATCACTGTCATTGCAAACGCGTGCACACAGCAAAGATGGGTCGAGCAATTCCGGTTTTTATATGTCAATAAGTTACAGATTGCTTCGTCGTCCCGCCTCCGGCGGGACTCCTTGCAATGAAATGACATGCAGAGGCATTTTCAACAGCTTGTCAACAGCGGCTGTCTTCCTTTCTTGCAGAGAACACCGGGTTAACCCGAAAAATGCAATAAGAAAGTTTACTTATTCGCTCAATCCCGCGATCCACCTGATATCTAAACGTTTCTTTATAGAAACGAGATTTAAGTCCTCTGTATGTTTATATGCTATTACCCGGTATGGTTTCCTCATCGGATTTTCGAAGAATACCTTTATTTGACGCGGGATTATCGCTCATCACATAAACTTTCTTATTTTTCAAACGCATTTTTCGGGTTAACTGCCCTTGAATACCGGGGTGCGCTTTTCTACAAAGGCTGCGCTCGCCTCTTTGAAGTCCTCTGTGGATCCGCAGGCAGCTATGCCTTCCCGCTCGAGTTCGAGTATCCGTTCCAGCGGCCCCGGGTATGCGTGGTTCATGGTACGTTTCGTATATGCGAATGCAACAGTCGGCCCTCCGGCAAGAGCCTGAGCAAACGATATCGTCTGCTCCGCGAATGTGGAATCATCAAAAACCCTGTTGACCAGTCCGATCTCCAATGCCTGCTCTGCGGTGATGTCGGGGTTTAACATGATGTATTCCATGGCCCTTTTCGGCCCGACATGGTGTGCGAGCATGGCCGTTGCACCGCCGTCAGGCGTAAGACCTATTTTGGTGTATGCAAGGTTGAACCGTGAAGAACGGGCGGCAGTGACGAGATCGCAGGCGAGTGCGAGGCTTACCCCGGCACCCGCAGCCGCACCGTTCATGCCTGCTATGACCGGTTTCCGCATCATGAGTATGGTGTTGATGATCCCGTTCAAATAAACGGTGAGCTCCTTGAAAAACTTTCCCTTTGGCTCTGCACTGGCGAGCATCGCTTTTACATCCCCTCCGCTTGAGAATGCCCTTCCTGTCCCGGTAAGCAGGATGGCCCTTACCTCTTTATCGTATTCCGCATCGATAAGTGACTTTAATAAAGCATTGCCGAGTTCGGCGTTGATGGCGTTCATGGCATCCGGCCTGTTCATGGTAATAATACCGAGCGCGGCTTTTTTCTTGTATTCAACTATACCCATAGTTCCTCCCTGTTTTCCTTTTAAACAATTCTTTCATTTCATGTTTCGGGTTCACTGTCCCGGGTACATGCAAAATTACTTGCCTACTGATGGATCCTCAGCAAGCCGCCGAAAAGACCTATATAAATTTGTTGTTTGTTATCGAGGGAAAGCGGCGCGTAAATGCTGTTATACGGAATATTGCTGCCAATGGGTTTTCTCCATACAACGGCACCTGTTCCGAGATCGAGTGCCGTTACAAACCATTGCTGCGTTGTTGTCGTAAGCGGGTAGAAACTCGGTCCCTGCATCTCGTACACATAAACCGTGTTCGTGCCGCCCGCAATAAGAGGGACAGCATTCGGAGCAAAGACAGAGTAATTGACCCAAAGCTGTCTGACCGTTTCCTGGCCGGGTTGACCCGTGATTTCATAGGCGGCAACCCCGGGGCTGTAGTTGTTCTCTATGACAAACGTATTGCCGAAAGACGCGCAGATATTCTCTGTCTGTGCAGTTGTTTCGGTAAACGGAACAGGCTTATCGATGGGAAGAGCGCTGCCGTCCGTAGTTCGTAAGGCGACCAGCTTCAGAGGAAGTTCTCCATCAGCAAATACCATGTACTTGCCGTGATCCATGAGGGTCGGCGTTGTGCCGGAGCCATCCGGACTCAATCTGCCGCCATTCAACATAACATTAATTCTGCACTCCCAATCCGGGGTAGCATTGGGACAGGCTATCTGCTGGATGGGCAAGCCCGTCTCATAGGGTACTTCCCAAACTATCTTCAATGCCTCTGCGCCGCACGAGCACGTTTGCTGAAGCATGAGCTTTACTGCATGTTTGTCCGTTATGACATAGATACCGCCATCCGGAGAAACGGCAAAGCTATTGGTTATGTCCTCATTGGGGAAATCCTGCATAAAGAGGCTTATACTGCGGTCGCTGTTGATACGCATCACCCCGACCTTCGCACCGGTAATGGCCTGTGTAAAATACCCGCCCTGATGTACGGGTTGAAGGCCTTCGGTAACAAAGGCTATGTCCATCATGCCCGGGCTTGTGTACAGCGGATTCATGCTGACGATGGAATCCTGAGATGTAATCTGCGTGGGATAAAGCGCTGCAAGATTAATCGACATATCCGGGACTATGGAATTCCCGTTAAAGCATAACCTTAAGAAGGTTTGATTGTACGCATTCCACCAGCAGTCCTGGTAATCAACAAAAGAATACAGTCCGTTCAAGGGATCCGAGGCTGAAACATTGACGGTATAGGATGTAATAGTATTCAGCGTAACCGGATCCAGCTTGCTGAAGATATGTACCTGGTTCAAAATCGCGACCTTCTCAAAAAGTACATTGCCTTTTGAGTCAAAAACAACAGGACCAGTCCCCTGGACCGTGGAGGTTATGAAATCAGCACGGGGCGGAATGCCTGCCTGGCTTCCGGGACCTGCGAACGGTGAGCTTGCGGTCTGCGAACTGGAGTGGTGAATAATAGGCCATGCACTGTTTGAAAGATAGGGGTTACCGCTCTGCGGCGATGACTTGTTTTCAGAACACCCCTGGACAACTACTATCAAAGACAGGATCGACAAAGCAATACGTAAAATTTTTATCATCGATATGCCTCCTCGATCAAGGTATGCCATGCATATCCGGGAAGATCAAGAAATCCGGGGAAGGCGATCGTACGAGTTATCGTCGTATTGGTCAACGCCGGGTTAATACAAAAAATTCACGGAGGAGGGGTCCTTATTTTTAAAATCGTATTTTTCGGGTTGACCAAAAAATGTACGCGGGATGTTGGATCGCTCGTTTATGCCTTTTTCAAAAGGCCGATGTCCGGCGGTACCCAGCCTCCGAATGCCTTTTCAAGCTCAAGTGCAACGGCGATGGTAACATGATCATTTCCGTGGACTGACGCGACCTGCACCCCGAGAGGCAGGCCTTCTTCATTGAGGCCGAGGGGTACCTGGGTGACCGGGAGTTCCATCATGTTGAGTATCGCCGTGTACGCAAAATCGAACGGTGTTAGCAGCGGCTTTCTGTGCTTCGGCGCAGGCCGGGAGTAAGACGGATACAGCATAATGCCGTTTTGACCTATCAGATTCACCAGTTCCGCGCGCAGGCTTACTCCCGCTTCCACCAGCCTCTTTGTGCGGGCCGGCATATACTTGAACAGTTGTTCAACCATAGCGAGGACAATCGAAGGGAGCGTGTGTTCCGAGATGCGCATGGACCACTTTATCATCTCGAACAGCGGATGTATGGCAGTCCCGTTGCCAAGGCTTGCACTGAAGGATTCCTGGTCCGATGCCGAGAGCATGGATGCCCATATATCAAAAGACTTCTTAAAACCGGCAATCCTCGTTCTTTTTACGATAGCACCCCTGCTTCCGAGGAAGTCCGCAGCTTTTCGCTGTGCCTCTTTCAGGTCACTGCTGACCCGCGTTTTCCCGTTATCTTCGACATCGATTACGGTTAACCCTTTGAGCGTAACGTCGGACAGAGCACCGATCTTCATAACCGTGCACCCTTTGTCTATGTTGTCGGGCCCGGCCATAAGCCTGAGGAGCGGCATCAGGTCTTCAGCCCTGCGTACGATCGGACCTGTTGTAAGATACGTGAGCGCCTTGTTTCTTGCGATGGGGTACTGCCCGGTATTCGGTACAAGCCCGCCTGTCGCCTTGTGGCCAAAGACGCCGTTAAAAAAAGAAGGCAATCGAATGGAGCCTCCTATGTCGGCACCGAGTCCGAACGGAGAGCCTCCGGACCCGACGATTGCCCCTTCTCCCCCTGAACTACCCCCGACGATATGGTCCCGGTCATAGGGGTTGTTGGTTCTGCCGTACAGTCTGTTGTCCGTCTCCATCCACATACAAAGCTCGGGGATATTGGTTACACCGAGCGGTATTGCGCCCGATTTCTTCAATCTTTCGACAGCGGTTGCATCGTGGTCCGCAATAATATTTTTCCGTGCGACAAGCCCCGAGGTGTTCGGCATACCGGTGAGCATGAAGCTCTCCTTTATGGTGCACGGAACACCGAGGAAAGGAGGAAGCGAGTCAGGTGCCGAGTTCCCGACACGCTTGTCGGCATCCTTTGCCTCGGCTCGCGCAGCATCAAAACGGTCGCGTACAACCGCATTGATGGAAGGATTTACCTCCCGGATGTGATCGATATGCAGGTTTACAATTTCAAGCGATGAAACCTCTTTCGTGCGTACCAACTGCGCAAGCTGTGTTCCCGACAGAGTCAAAAGTTTCTTCATATCCCATCCCCTTCCCTATGTTTTAAGATTGCAAAATCAGGATAACCGGCTTGTTTTTCTTTATCCCTATCCAGCATAATCCCGAAACCCTAACACACAGGGAAAAAATTGCAATCAACACCCATAAAAGAACCGTGGAGATCAAGCCTGCCGTCGACAGCCGGTGTCCGAACAAGAAAAAGAAAAAACTGGATAAAACTTAATAAATATGATAAGAAATATGCCCTGTAAAGGAGTTATTATGAATAAGGTCGGCATTGTTGGAGTAGGGACCACGTCATTCAAGGCTCGCTGGCTGGAAAAAACATATTATGAACTTGCTTATGATGCGGCCAAACTCGCGCTTGAAGACGCGGGCATCGACAAGAAAGAGGTCGGTGGTGTCGTGTACGGCATTTATAATGAGTTCTTTGAACGGCAGTTCATGCCGGACGTGTATATTCATAATTATATCGGCATGGGGCTGAAACCTTCCGTAAGGGTTGCAACGGGCGGTGCAACCGGCGGCGCGGCGGTATTTGTCGGCTGGACGTGGATAGCCTCGGGTCTGTACGATATCGTCATGGTACTCGGGGTCGAGAAAGCAACGGACAATTACAATTATACCGTCGGACATTCCACACCGGAGACACTGAAGGCAATACTGTTTTCCGGCGACATGACCTTCGAAAATCCCATGGGGCTTACTGCCGCTGCATCGTACGCACTGCCGTTGATTGCGCACATAAACAAGTACGGTACTCCGACAGAAAAACAGATGGCAATGGTCTCCGTAAAAAACCATAAAAACGCCATGAACAACCCGATTGCCCAGAGCCCGAAGCTGCTGACGGTAGATGATGTTCTCAATTCGAAGATGATCACTTATCCGTTTAAATTTTATGACAACTGTCTTTATTCAGAGGGCGCGTCTGCCATCATCCTCGCATCGGAAAAGGTGGCAAAAGCCCTTTCGGACAATCCCGCATGGATAACCGGCGTCGGCCTTTCGCTGGATAAGGCATTCGCCGGAGAACGGGACGACATTACTATTTTTACCTCGAGTCTTTACGCCGGCAGAGATGCCTATAAAATGTCGGGCATAAAGAACCCGCGAAAAGAACTGGATTTTGCCGAACTGCACGATGCATTTACCGGCGCCGAGATACTTTCGTATGAAGCATTCAACTTTTGTAAGCCCGGGGACGGGGGCAAATTGATAGAGGACGGCGTCGTTGAGATGACCGGGGATCTGCCGGTAAGCCCGAGCGGCGGGCTGATAGGCTGCGGACATGCGGTCGGTGCAACAGGTGTTATGCAGACAGGGGAGGCGGCACTGCAGGTCCAGGGCAGGGCAGAGAAAAGACAGGTTAAAAATGCCCGGGTCGGTCTTGTCCAGAGCATCGGAGGTCCTGCAACAGCATGGACAGCGGCCATGATCGTGGAAAGGCAGGATAAGATAAAGGGGAAAGGGGTCAAGGGGGCGAGGGTGAAGGCGAAGGTGAAGTCAGCAAGGAGAAAGAGATAAAGGAGAACCTATGATACAGGACAAAGCGCAGTGGCTTGAAGAGGCATCAAAAAAGATTAAAGTCCCCAAAGAACTTATCGAAAAAGCATTTAAGGATGAACTTGACGGCAATCCTTCTCTAGATGCACCTCTTGAGATTCCGGACATCATGGATATCACGTATAAATATACCTATGGAGGCATCTCCAGGTTTTTCAGGGAGATCCGGGACAATAAGCAGCTATACGGAACGAAATGTCCGCAGTGCGGAAAGGTGTGGCTGCCGCCGAGGATTAACTGCAACGAATGCTATACACCGACCCAATGGGTGAAGCTGGGCGGGACCGCCGAGATCGTGACCTACACAATCGTTTATTATGGAACATCCGTGTTTTTCGGAAGGACCCCGTACGTTTGTGCGTTTGTCAAGGTTGCGGGAGCCGACACCCTGATTATGCAGAACGTCTTGATGGAAGACATAAAAAAAGCAAGGGTCGGTATGAAACTCACGATCCAATTTAAAGAACACAGGAATGGCGATATGGGAGATTTCTGGTTTGTTCCGGCACAGGAGGAACTTTAGGATGAATGATGTTTACGAAAGGAATATCAACATACGATTACATCCGGTTGATAAAAATACCGTGGTTGTTGCCGCATCATTGCTTGACTTGCATCACAGCATAAGCACCGAGATAAAGATAGATCTTACAACTCGGGAGATTGTTGATGCGGATGCAAAAATGGTTCGGGTTCCCTATTCCGGATGCCCCAATGCACTTGTACATGTACGTAAAATAATAGGTTTTAAGGTAGAACGGGGTATAAATAAAAAAATTGCAGATACACTCGGCCACGCAACCGGTTGCACGCATATTGTCGAGATCCTACAAAACGCTATGAGATTTTCGTCATCCATGCTAATAGGTGTAAGGGCAGGATACGGAAGGGTAGATAAGAAGCAGGAACAGAGCGAGGAAGAGCGAATAGCAAACGTTATGCCTTATTTAAAAAATACATGTATAGTTTTTAAGGAAGGTTAACTATGGCACTATCACTACCAAAAGGCTTTTTATATGCAGGTGCGGTAAGCGGGATTAAGACGGACGGGAAGAAGGACCTTGCGATAATTTATTCGGAAGTCCCTGCCAGGGCTGCGGGCATGTTCACGACGAATGCAATTAAGGCTGCGCCGGTCGTCGTTTCCATGAACCAGCTCAAGAAGGGAGAAAAGCGGATTATAATTGCAAACAGCGGTATAGCAAACGCAGCTACGGGTAAGGATGGAATAAAGGATGTTAACGAGATCATAGGCGCATACACCAAAGGCTTTAGCGTAAAATCCGACGAGATCCTCGTTGCATCGACCGGTGTTATAGGAAGAAGATTGCCGGTAGCTAAAATCATAGCACAGATAGCTGCCTTGAAAAACGATCTTTCAAGACAGGGGTTCATGGATGCCGTACGGGCAATTATGACAACCGATACCGTACCAAAATACGGTTCGAGGAGATTAAAGATAGGCGGCAAAGAGGTCATCCTGACGGGATTTGTAAAAGGGTCGGGCATGATACAGCCGCACATGGCAACCATGCTTGCGTTCTTTACCACGGACGCCAATATTTTGGCGGGTGCCTTGAAAAAGGCGCTGTCGAATGCAACCGGTATGTCGTTCAACCGGATCACGATAGATGGAGAAATGAGCACGAACGATACGGTGTTTATCCTTGCAAACGGGCTTGCGCAAAATGAGTCCATTACCGAAGACAACAGGAGTTATCAGCTGTTTGAGCAGGCAATGATGGACTTATCAAAAGAATTGATAGAAAAAATGGTGAAAGACGGAGAGGGTGCGAGCAAAGTAATCGAGGTCAACGTAGCAGGTGCAAAAACAGAAGAAGACGCCCGGAAGATCGCCTTTAAGCTTGCGAACTCACCGTCTTTCACCATTTTTTCTATCAA
>JAMDCL010000161.1:11695-12104 GCA_023489065.1 Deltaproteobacteria bacterium
TCCAAACTGGGGAAGGATCGTCGCAACGGTCGGGGCAGCATGCAGCTATGCAAACGAGTCTACGTTAAAAATATGGATCGGTAAACAGGCAGTCTTTAACTGCGGAAAGGGTATTGACAACGACGCCCTGCTCAAGGTAAGGAATTCCATGAAGAACAGAACCATACAGCTTACCATAGACCTCGGCGCAGGAACCAGGGGATTCAACGTAATGACGTGCGATCTTACGTACGACTATATCCGCATTAATTCGACGTATACAAGTTAGGTACCTATGTTGAAAAGTCCCTGTCAAAAAATAATAATTACGATATGCGTTTTGGCAGTGAGCTTGTTCATTGTAAATGCCCTGCCCGTGCGTGCTGACATTTATACCTACATAGACAGTAATAATGTGGTACATTTTACG
>JAMDCL010000105.1 GCA_023489065.1 Deltaproteobacteria bacterium
TAACCGCAACGGTAAGTAAAAGTAGAAAAGTTATCGTGTATACCCTTTTCATAGTACCCCCTTTTTACGGAAAGCTGATGATATCTTATATACCAAAACAGGCAATACTATGCAAACATATTCGAACCGGGGCAGTGTTTCTTTTTTCATGACAGGAGAGGCAAAGGCCGGAGGCATGATGGCAGAGGGGAACAGGCTGACCGACAACTCAAAAACGGTTGTTTTGTCATGCTGAATTTATTGCAGCATCCTGCAGGGGTAATAAATTACGTGGACTTGAGATCCCGGATCTCGTCCGGGATGTCCATTCCCGGTGTGCCTGTTGTGGTATGACATTGATCTCGCCGGGGAGGCGCGGGAAATGAGGTCCGTCCCTCAGAATGCGGGACACTTCTTTATCTGCACAGGGCGAGGAATGGGCAATACTTGCAGGTTTCCGGGTTTGAATCTTCATGGACGAACGGTGTATCCGGATCGAGCATCTCTGCTATCAGGTTTTTTAACGACGGCAGAAACACCTGTTCCATGAACGCTCTTCGCTGAGAATCATGTTTTGTGTTAAACAAGGGCTTAGAATCCCGTCTTTTATCGTTTATCATAAAGAGACTTGCATTGAGATGTTCCCAGTCTGCATCGGCCATGCCGATCGTATCTTTGTTCTGGCTGCAGATATAAAGATAAAGGGGCAACTGGAACGATACGATGAGCTCCTGCATGTCTTCCCTCTTACCCGGTACTTTGCCATTGCTGAGCCAGTCCGCAAGTTTTGAGATTTTTGGAACCTTAGCCGAACTGCCTGTCTTATAATCGACGATCAGGTACTCGTTATCCTTTTTGTCGATCCTGTCTATCTTGCCTTTCAACCGGACAGGGACCCCGCGGATCGAAGAAAAAGGCGCGGAAAGTGTTTTTTCAAGGCTTATAAGGTACGGTGAACGGCGTCCGTCCTTTTGTATAAATTCTTTCAGCAGGCGTTTGATTATTTCCTTGAGCAAAAAGAACTCTCCATTATCCTCCCCGTGAAACGTTCTTTCGAATTCATCCTCTATAATCCGTTCCAGGACAGCATCATGGGATACGGTATGCATGTACGTCTTGTTCACAAAAGGTGTATAAAATATTCTCAGCACTTCATGGACGAATGATCCTATGTCTCTTGCTTCTATCTCCTCACCGAGTTCTTTTGTTTCCTTGAATCCGAGGATATACTGGTAATAGAACCGTACGGGACAGACCAGATAGGCGTCTGCGGCAGTTGGAGACAGGCCGTTCGACACGATACCCTCGATGATTTTCAGTATGTCCTTATCCTTTTTTATGGGCAGCTTGTTTTGCTCATGAACCTCTGTCTTGAATTGCTTTTTTACAAACCCTATTTTGCTATCGGGCGCGGCCCCGCTTCCGTGGTCAAAATCAAAAAGCCGTTTTTCTTTCTTTTCCTCATCCCACAGTATTTCTTCTATGAATCTGCTCCGTTCCCCGTCTTCGCTCTTTTTATAAATAAGGTGCACCTCTTTCGCACCCTTGATAAGTCTCCTGAAATGGTAACGGAACACCTGCTCGTGTTCCCGGTATGTCGGCAGATCGAGGGCCTTCTTAACCTGAAACGGAAGAAGGGGATCATAGCGGGAGACCGACGGCAGAACGCCCTCGTTGCAATCCAGCAGAATCACCCTGTCGAAATTGAGGACCCTTGTTTCCAGCAATCCGAGTATCTGCAATCCTTTCAGCGGAATGCCGTTGAAGGGTATGGTCTGCATTTCTGCATAGCTGTTGAACAGGGCAAAGATCCTTTGCCGGTCAAACTGTTCTTGCTGAAACTCCGCGTGCCCGAGCGCCTCTATGGTGTCCATCAGTCCTTTTATAAATGACACGGAGAATTTATACTGCAGTGCAGAGCTGTCCTTGAGAATGGCCTGCAAGACCTTGTCGAGTGAGGCGGCAAAATCACGGACAACCAGCCTGTCGGGTTCGAACGGTATGAAAAACAATGCATGGAGCTCCTGAATATAGGATCGTATCGCGCCGGCGTCGGCAGGTTTTTCTTCGGTATATGCCAGACTGTCTGCCACCCGTTTATACAGGAGGTCGTCTTCTATGTCTTCCAACATAAGAAATACCTTACCCTTGTCTATAATATACCTTTCTATCTGCTGAACAACGGCATGCACGGCTTGGTCATGCATGCCTTTTATATAGGGATGTTTCAGCACCCTTAAATAATCTTTTGCATAATAATGCCTGTTTTTCCCCCCCGGTTCCGTCCTCCTTGAGGACTGTGCGTTAAAAATGCCGTTCATCAACGTATAAAACGGCGTTCTCTTCAGCGGATACCCCATGGTTACATTGTAATCGTAGGGAAAATAATCCATAACATTGGATAAGAGCGGCAACAGGGTACCCGCATCGGGTAAAACTATCGCTGTTCCGGATAAACCGGGATCACCGTCTTTTACTTCCTTCAATATGCCGTATACCGATTCCGTCTCTCCATGCGTGTCAGAGGCTTCGTGCAGTATTATTTTTTGTGGTCCGGCGTTTTCCGGAGATTCACTCTTGAGCCGGCCGCTGATCGTTGCCTCTGCATGAAGGCTCTTCTGCAGTTGTGTAACCGTATCGTCTGCAGATTCTACCTGTGTGAAGAATGATGCCTTCCCGTTATTCAATAAAGTCTTTATAACCTCTGCTTCTGCCTTTGTCAGCGCACTGAGCCCCGCAAAATAGATATGATCGAATTCATCGAACGTTTTTTCCCTGATGCAGCCCGCCGCAGTGTAATAGTTAAGCCCCCTCGTCGTACGGTGTGCCTGGCCGAGCCTGTTATGGAACTCTTTTCTTATGGTGGAGAATTGTCCCAAAAGCTTCCGCATGCCGCCGTGCATATCCGGAAGGTTTATGGAGGAAAGGTTGCTATCTCCTACGAGTTCCGTATCCAACTCTTCGATGAGCTTGAATATCTCGATACCCCAGAAAACAAAGTCTTCAAAGCTGTTGAACGTATGCCCTTCTAATGTCTTATCCAGCCCCTGTACGATGGTAAACAGTTCATACACCGCATCCAGCAGGTCCATCTCCCGGTCATTGCTGCCTGCGGTGTAGCTCATAAACTCCGTTATGGTAAATATGCGGGGCGGGAAGAACGCTGATTTGCATGCTTCCGAAAGATAACCGGTAAGGTAAAGACCCGGTCTTTTCCCGGGAAATACCACGGCATTTCTGGAGAGGTCTGCTGCGGATTCAGCTCCTTTCATCAGTGCTTTTCCGATGAAGGGGATGAGTTCTTCTGAACAGGAAAACGCCTCTATTACAGCCATGCACTTACCATCATTCCTTCTCTTTCTTGTACCGCAAAGACTCTTTATAATACGGCCGAATCCTGAATTTGACCCCGAGCGTTTCTGCAACCGCCCTTGTTGCGGCTGCGTCACTATTCGGGAGATCCACCATGGTTGCCGTTACATCCTTGAAACGGGCCTTTGACAGCTTTATAAACTCCTTAACAGCCTCGTAAGAGGCTTCACCGAATTTGTTGTTACACAGCTTGATATACGTTTTCGCATCCGGCGCATTGAGGCTAACCGAGACAGCATCAATGGAGCCGCTGAGCTCTTTTGTTATATCCCTCCCGTACACGAGATTACCGAGTCCGTCCGTATCGAGCCGCACTGTTTTTGTCCCGTGCTCTTTCAGCCATTTGCTTACGGCAAGGAGCATGTCAAGACGCTGCGTCGGTTCTCCAAAACCGACAAATACCACATCATCGTACCCCGGCAGCCTCTGGAGTGCACGGATAATCTCCTCATACGAGGGCTCTGTCTTGAACAACTTCAACGGATAATCCTTTACATAATAATCGTTTTTAAACTTGGGACAGAACACACATACATTCGTGCACCTGTTCGTTATATTCAAATAAAGCCGGTTATCCAGAGCATAGGCGATCGTTTGTTCAACACCGATACCAAAGGCCTTGATTGCATTGTCCAGCAGTATGTCCGCCAGCGTATCCTCGTCCATATGTTTTATTTCTGCTATGGCCCTGAGCACGTACGACGTGTAAGCAGGTTCATTGCGTTTCCCCCTGTGCGGTACCGGGGACAAGAAGGGACAATCCGTTTCTATGAGCAGACGGTCAACCGGCAGCTCTGCAACCGCTTCCCGCAATGACTGTGCGTTTTTGAACGTGATAATGCCGTTGATGGAGAGATAAAAACCGAGCTCGATAGCCTCCGCTGCCTGTTCACGGTCACCGCCGTAACTATGGATAACACCGGCAACATCGCCTGCATGCATCTTTCTCAGGATGCTCATGGATTCCTTGTTTGCGTCCCTGCTGTGGATAACCAGCGGCAGGCGCTTGTCCCGTGCAAGCTCTATAAAAGCTTCGAAAGCCTGTATCTGGCTCTCTTTCGGTGAATGCAGATAATGGTAATCAAGTCCGACCTCGCCGATCGCAATGACCTTTGGCTCATCCGCAAGTCTGCCGATTTCCTGAAGCACCTGCTCATCGAACAGGGACGCCTCGTGCGGATGCAGTCCTACCGTCGCATAGATATTGTCGTGCGCATTGGCGATCGCAATGGCATCGTAATTGCCCTTCATGCCCATGCCCGAGCCTATGTTAATGATAAATTGTGTGCCTGCATCAAAAGCCCGATGGATGACCTCTTCCCTGTCCTGTTCATAGCCCTCGAAATTCAGGTGTGCGTGTGAATCGTAAATCTTCGTCATTGTTTTAACCTCATCATCTCCGGCCTGTAGTTCCCGAATACCGTGGGCCTGTAATTCTCGAGCCTGTCGGTATACGCAACAAAGTCCTCCTGCCGGACAATAGGTATAAGCGGTAATTCATCGTGAAGGATCTCCTGTACTTTCTTATAATATACTGCCCTTTTCTGAATGTTGTATTCCTCTGCACCCTTTACCATAAGCCTGTCTATTTCTGCCTCCCACTTTGTTGCGGGTGCCTTTTCGGACGGGTTCCATATATGGAGCATACCGCTCGACAGTAAAACGTTGGCTCCGTTGTACGGTTCGTATCCGCCGGTCAGGGCTATAAGCACACAATCCCAGTCAAAGTTTGTCGTAAGCTTTTCTACAAGCGTGTTGAAGTCGAGCGGCTTGTAGTTTACCTTCATGCCCAGCCTGGTAAGGTCCGTCAGGATAATGGAGGCTATACGCTCTCTCTGTTCATTGCCGGAATTGGTAAAGAAATCGAATTCAACCCTGTTGTTACGGTTATCGTACAATCTGCCGTTTTTCCAGTGGAACCCTCCCTTTTTCAGCAGTGCCCTCGCTTCGTCGAGATTATAGGCATAGTCGGGCATTGTCTGATGGTACACGGGCACATTCCGCGGTACAAAGGATATCGCCGGCTCTCCATAACCCCGGTAAACATCATTGATGACCGCCCTTTTATCGATGCTGTGGGCAACTGCCTTGAGAAAATCGAGATTGGTAAACCAACGGTACTTCGGATTTACCTTTCCGTCCTTTAGGTAGTGTCTCGGGTTCCTGTTGAATGATATAAACATGATTCCCGTATCGAGTCCTATGTTCTTGACGATGAAATGCCTTTTTTTACTCATGGACTCAAGGGATGCCACCTCCTGCGGCCTCGGGTTATAAATATCTGTTTCCCCTGAAATGAATTTTACGTACTGTGCGTCCTGGTTCTGGACTATAAGCATTGCACGGTTCTTGATGTAGGGAAGCTGCACCCCGGCATCGTCCTTCCCGTAATAGTGCGGGTTCGCCTTGAGCAGGATATACTGGCTCGGCACATACGATTCAAGGGTATACGGACCGAGTCCGATGATCTGGTGCGGCGGCGTGATGATGTTCCATGTCCTCTCGAACATATCATCGAGCAGCGGCTTTTGCAGGACATGTTCCGGCAAAACCGGTATGCTTAATGATTCCAGAAACGGATAGAACGGTACCGGTAAAATAAACCGCACCGTATGATTATTAACCTTCTCGACCTTTATCTGTCTACCCTGGATCGTAAAGAGATCCCGGTACGAGGAGAGCACCGCGGGAGAGTAGATCACCTTGAAGGTAAAGACCACGTCATCCGCAGAAAACGGCTTGCCGTCGCTGAAATATACATCTTTCCTCAGGTTCATGGTTATCACCTTTTTGTCGCTGCTGATTGTCCATGATCGCGCAAGGCCGGGCTCGACCTGGAACGTAAAAGGGTTCAGCCGCGTCAGGCCCGCAAATACGGGGTCAAGAACATCCGTGGAGCTGGTTTCGTTCGCAAGGATCGGATTGAATGTTTTTGGATCGGATATTACCGAGGTAACAAGCATGTTTTTCGGCAGGCTTTCGAACTTTTCGAAATTACACCCGCCGATTAAAACAAGGAATATAAGTATATTGACAAAAACTCTTTTCATGCATCACCACGATCTATTTTTGCTTTTTTTTCACGGATTGTCCATGATTTTGGCAATCTTTCGTCGAACGCTTCGGGGGCACACAGCAATACCTCTGCGCCGGGACGGACGAATTCACACGCTTTCCTGCTTTTTTGAAGATTAACCCGAATAATGCGTTTGAAAAATAAGGAAGTTTATGCAATGAGCGATAAGCCCGCGTCAGACAAAGGTATGCTTCGAAAATCCGATGAGGAAACCATACCGGGTAATGGCATATAAACCCCGTTAGAAATGTCGGAATAATACAGATGTTTTTATAATAAATTTTCAATCTATCGTCGTACAAATTATCATCTGCTGAGTTTCTAACGGGGTGAACATACAGAGGACTAAAAGCTCGTTTCTATAAGGAAACTTATAGATATCAGGTGGATCGCGGGATTGAGCGAATAAGTAAACTTCCTTATTGCATTTTTCAGGTTAATACAGCAGGGTAGTGCAGGTAAGGGGCGTAACACTGCTGTAGTTGCCGTTGATGCACATGCAGTAGGGCTTTTGATTGTTGGTTGATTGAGAACAATAGGTTTCAAGCGCAGGGGGAGATAACGGATCCCCTGCAAGTACGGAGCCGAGGCCGGGCAAAGGTATTTTCGTGCCGAGCTGTGCATTTATGGCCTGCACAAACAGACTTGCTATCATGGCATAGCCGGTATTGGTCGGGTGAGCATCATCAAGGCTGGAAAACCCGCCAAGGTGTTTCATCTTCACGTTGACGTTCCCTATGGTATATTCCGGGAACCCCTGCGCATCGATGGTCATGTATTGCCCTGCAACCGGCACTTTCCCGCTCATCATACCCGCAAGAGGGACAACGTGAACATTTTTATATCCGCCGGCAACTGCGGCAAACTCTGCGTTGAATTGGTCGACCTTTTGGTCCATGGACACCAGTGTTTCACATGCGTTGTATGCACAGGTACTGCCGGTGAAAGTGAAGGTGCCATTACTGAATGTTGCGGCACAGCTATCGGCATCAGCGGCCTCGTCCAATGCAAAGATCCCGCCGGTAATGCCGCTGAACGTCATACCGCATTTCATAAGCTCGCCGAGCGCCGGTTCCTGGGATGACGGAAGAAGCAGAACGGCATGCGGGACGTCCGCAAGAAACACCTGTGCACCTGTCGATGCAAGGGCCGCTACGTCCTGCGTAATAAAGGTAACAAAGGTATCGTACGATGTCGCCACCTCATTCGTAATAAGGTCGTTGATATAAAGGTCCATACTCATGATAAGGGTTGGATGTAAATCTTTTACCATCTGTACTTCTGGTTTTATATCCTTTTTTTCAAACAGGCTGTTGTCATACGGCGCGAAGAGGAGATTGCTCAGTGCTATTACAGGGATCGCCATACTTGTGGTCGATGCGGGACCGAGCACCTCGTCTTCGACCGTGGCACCCGGTATGGCAATGTTATACGGCACGATATCCGGGTCTTCAAATAAGGCGGGGAGAGACTTTGCCCCGGCCAGGTAACTGACGAGTGCCGTCGCAGTACCGGTAAACCGGCCGTCCGTTCCCAGCGCATCAAACCCGGGTGCAGGCGGTATGCCGGGCATCCTGAACAAGGGTATGGGGAAGTATGCGCCAGCTTGGCGGGCAACCCATGCTGCAGGGCCGTTGAGCTGTGCAGCCTCGTTGTAACTGTCGGACTGGAACCCTGCTGTGCCGCTTGCACCGTATCCCACAAATGTTCTGAACGTACTGCTCACCGGAGGATTGTATCTATAAGCATTGGGCAGATATGCGCAGGCACTCATGCCGGTCGCAATGACCAGCGGGTAGGTGCCTGCCGTGGGTGTTCCTGCTGTCGTGAAACTGATGGACAATTCATTCCCCGGTTGTGCAGTTACCGTAACACCCCGTGCCTTGTTTCCAAGAAATACGAGTGCAGGGGTAAACGATACGCCGGCCGCTTTGATGACCGCGGTAACCTGTTGATCTCCGAATTGCGTACCCTGGTCGGGGGATATGCTGACCAGTTGTATGCCGGGAACTTCGCTCTTGCAAAGGCCTGCATACGGGTTCTGTGAAGCACTCCTGCCGGCACACCCGGATATCGCCGCTGCCGCGGCAAACAAACTAAAGATCGTAAGTGATGTCTTTTGCACTACGCTATGCTCAACGCATGCAAAATGTTATTTTTCTTTCTCTATTTGCTCTATCAGATAATTCTGGACACCGATTTGTTTGAGCTGGTCGAGCTGTGCCTCAAGCAGATCGATGTGATCCTCTTCGTCTTTGAGGATTGCTTTGAGGAGTTCGCTCGTACCGTTGTCCCCGGCTGCGACAGCGAGGCGGATACTCTCATTGTAACCGCGAATGGCGGTTTCCTCGGCGCTCCGGTCATTTTCATGCATAGCGGGTACGTGCGCCCCGATAAAGAGTTTGTTCAATTTACTGACAATGGGAACCCCTTCGAGAAACAAGATCCTGTCGATGAGCTTTTCTGCATGCTTCATCTCGTCGATAGCCCTCTTCTCGATCATATCGTGGAGCCGTGAGTATTTCCAGTTCTCGCACATCTGTGCGTGCACCATGTACTGATTGATAGCAGTCAATTCCTCGGACAAACGAGCGTTCAAGTGTTCAATAACTTTTTTATTCCCTTTCATATACCCTAACCTCCTTTTTATTCATTATGACGCAGGCTATCATCAATACCGTCAATTATCAACATTATCGTAACCGCACAGCTTGTCCGTATCCATCAACGACGGATCAACCGGTACATTTATGCGTGCCTGTCTATAATGTATGGTAAGTCTGTTTTTCCCCCATGTACAGGTCACACGCATCGGAAGCCTCACCCCGTCAATCATGGTAAAATGCCTATAGGTGCAGTCTACTGCATCTCCATGATCGCTTCCTACTTTTGTAGCTTTGAGAACCAGATCGTCATCTACCTCTGAAGACCAGCTCCGTTTATCGATTGTTCCTTGCAGCATACTGCCTCTGCTTGTAGAAACTATTTTTTCGGGTTGGGCGATAAGCCGTGCTGTTATAAGATCCTCAAATATACCGGGACTTACATCGATATGCGTGTATTGCTGCAGAAGGCTTGACGAAGATATTCCGCATGCACCGGTGCCGGTATCCAATACTGCAACCGTGCCGTTATAAACGATAATGAGCACAGGCTGATAGAACAGGTTCAGTGTTTCAAGGCGTATTGCCGTACCGCTCATGATGATCCCCTCCGGGAATTCCGATCCCCTGTCATGAAACCGTACGCTGACCGATGCAAGCGCTTTCATGCTTGCCAGGGGGCGGGAGTTTTTGTTCATCGCATCCAGCAACGAGGATACACTGCGGTACGGTGTTGGTTTTACCGTGTACGCGCATCCCGGGAAAAGAATTATGAGGATGAGCAGAGTATTTTTGATGCTAAACTTACTTCGCTCCAAGTTTCAGCAGCTTTCCCTGCAATTTCTTTTTCAGCTTTTTATCGGTGAGCTGTTTACTTCCTATAGCCATCTTATAGGTTTTAATCGCGGATACCTTGTGTCCTGCCTTCAGATAAGCGTCGCCGAGATGTTCAAGGATCTGGGGATCCTCTTTTGAGAGTTTCACTGCCTTTTTTAAGGTGACAATGGCCTTTTTCAAAAGTCCCTTTTTATAATAGACCCATCCGAGACTGTCGGTTATATACCCGTCATCCGGTTTTATTTTTAAAGCCTCTTTGATCATCGTTTCAGCGGCGTCCAGCTTTATGCCCTTGTCCGCATAGGTATACCCGAGATAGTTCAGTGCATCTGCATTCTTCGGATTTATTTTCAATAGTTGCTGCATGACACTAATTGCATTTTTTGTATCACCCGATTGATCGTAGATAACTCCAAGATGATATAAGACGGACTGACTGTCCGTGAATTTATTCAATGCTTTGTTCAGGATATCTATAGCCTGCTTGTACTCCTTGTCCTGTGCAAAAAACGAGGCAAAGAGATTGTAATGTTCCACGGTCGGATATTTCTGTACAATGGGGAACAGTACCTTTTCGGCTTCCTTGTTGTTGTTTTCCTGACTGTGGATAATGGCGATCTCTTCCACGCAACCCTGATACATCTCGTCATCGGCGGGTACCTTCTGCAGAACGTCTATCGCCTTGTCGTACTTTTTATTCTCCGCAAGCAGCAAACCGTAATAATAATAGGCCCTGTAAAACGAAGGGTTCGATTCGATGATGGATTGAAACGTCGCCTCTGCAGGGGTATACTGTTTCATCTCCACGTAAACCATTCCTATTTTGAGCTGCAGTACCAGGGAAGGCACATACACTTCCGCCTTCTTGTAGCTCTTCAGGGCATCTGTAAATCTTTTCGCCGTTAAGTAGATGTCTCCGATCTTTTCGTACAAACCGTATTCATCGGGGTTTCCCGCGAGGATGCGCCGGTATACCCCCACTGCCCTGTCATAATCTTTCATGAAGGCGTATACATCCGCCTCTTCATACAGCGCGGTATAAAAATCAGGGGCCGCCTGAAATGCCTTATTGTAATACTCGATGGCCTGTTTATATTTTTTCTCATCCACAGCTATCTTTGCAAGGTAGTAATACGGGTAGGGAGAGGATGGGATATGGACAATCATATCGTTGAGTGTGCTTTTCGCACCCGCCACGTCGTTTGCATGATACTGGGTAAGAGCCAGCGTTATATACGCTTCCTCGGAATCCGGGGAAAGGCTTACTATCTGTTTCAGGATGTCCACCGCCTGTTTGTTCTTGCCGGTACTCGAGAGTATGTCTGCTTTTGTGTAGAGTGCCTGAACGTACGTCTTATTCAGGGAGAGGGATTTTTCGGTATACTCGAGGGCTTTGCTGAAAGATTGTTTTTGCGCATAGATCCGTGCGATCAGAAGATACAGGTAGGGAGACGATGGATCGTAGTGAACCGACTTTTGAAGCTCTTCCAGTGCTCCGTCGACGTTGTTGTCATGGAGTTTTAAATCCGAGAGCATGAAATGCGTTTCTGCACATTGTTCCGGGCTGGAGCACCGGTTCTCCGCTTGCGTGTTTTTCCCCGCATTCATGGCTAACGTATTCACCGGCGCGTGAGCACACCCTGCAATCGTTACTGCACCTAAAAGGAGTATAAGTTGTTTTCTCATAGAAGAAGGATAATGCCTTAATCGTAAGAATTCAACAGGTTTTTACAGAGCTAAATCAAAGCATTATGCCGCCGCCGTCGACAACGATGGTCTGGCCCGTTATATAGGAAGACGCGTCCGACGCAAGGAAGAGCGCCGTTCCGACGATATCATCCGGCTCGCCGAGTCTTTTGATCGAAATACCTCGCATTATTTCTTCCGTAAGCTCGGGGCTGCTGTACAGTGCCTCTGCGAATTTCGTTTTGATAACGCCGGGTGCAATGGCATTGACCCGTATGTTCATGCCGGTCCACTCTTGTGCAAGGACCCTGGTCATCATAATGACACCGGCCTTGCTCACGCTGTAAGCGCCGAGTCCCATACCGGGTTTGATCCCTGCAACGGACGCCATGAATGCGGG